>JAKONH010000092.1 GCA_022702045.1 Spirosomataceae bacterium | reverse complement strand
CTTCCCGTTCTTCAAACTCTTGCTCCATACGTGTGCCTCTAAAAGTGGTGAGCGGATAGGGGCCGCATCATCGACGCGGTTTATCCTGTGGCTAGTCAATATACCTCCGTTTAGCGGAAATCCAAATCAGTGTCAGCAAAAAGTTACCGTCGCTTTTCCCCGGCCCGGAAGCCCTCCCCCACGCGCTGAATTGTCTGTTCCAGCGGCCGATAGTGAAACCCAAGGGCTTTTTTTATTCGCCGACCGTCGCAGATATACAGCAGGTTGGAGTCCCGGGCCGTTTCCTTTGTGATTAACGGTTTTGTCCGCAGAAACCACGCCCGGACCGCTTCCAGCGGCCAGATCAAACTAGTAACCCACCGTGCCGCGCGCACTTCCGGTGCCCGCTTGTGCATGGCTTTCGCTAATTGATCAAACAACGATTGGTATGGAATGGTGCCCCCACACAGGATGAACCGTCGGCTGGCAATATCACTTGCCATCAGGCGAACCATTACCTCGGCGACGTCGAGTACATCGACCAGATTGACCAGCCCACCGGGGTAGAATTTCTTCTCTTTTGCGATATACTGTATGATCTGTAAACTACTGTGCTCCCAGTTACCAACGCCTAGCGTTGTAGCTGGGTTAATGATAACAGCCGTCAGCCCCTCGGCGACGCCCCGCCAAACTTCCAGCTCGGCCCAGTATTTTGTCTTAGCATAGGGCGAGTTTCGGGGGGACTCCTCCCACTTCTGGTCTTCATCGATCAGAATTGGCTCAAACTGACTTTCAGGATCTGACGCCTGCCGATGACTGGGCCGCCCCAAGGCCTTGGCCGCACTCACATACCCAAATTTTCGAACACCGACTTTAAGGCATACGTTTACCACGTTAGCCGTTCCTTCGACATTAACCCGTTCCATACGCCGATTGTCCCTGCCTAAAAACGACACTAACGCGGCTGCATGAATTACATCTATACCAGGTTGAATGGCCGCTTCAAGCGACGGAATATCGAGTATATCGCCTTCGTGCCAGCGAACTCGGTCGGCAATGTCTGCCAATAATCCATAGCTGGAGTTTGGGCGCTTGAGAGCCGATACCTGATAGCCGTCGTTTAGACAACGACGAACGATGTGAGAGCCGATCAAACCCGTTGCTCCAATAATAAAAATGTGTTTAGGTAAAGCAGGAGGTATCATCTACTGGAGAGTGGTGGGCGCTTGTTAACTGCTATCCAATCAGCATAGCACTGACGGGCAACACGTGGTAAGTAGAAACGTAATGCTTACCAGTTGTGCTTCAATCTATGTATAATTGTTAAGCTAATTAAGTTAAGGTAAGTAAAATAAAAGCCACATTATAGTTACAATGCAGCTGAGCGAATTTGTTGAAGGACCCGTATGATCTAAGAATTTCTTGATTAAACGGCAAGTATACGAATAGTTACTCTGCCTACTAAGTGGATAGTGGTGTGTTTTTTCTAGAACTGTGTGAGGGCGTAATCCAGAGGGATAATTTGTGAGCAACCGACGGTCTCTTTGCGTAAACATAACGCCAAATGACGCTGAATTGCTAATTTTGCCGGCGAATATGGTTTTCGAACTACGTTTTTCGGTCGATTGTTAGAAACGACTGCGCAGGCAGAAGCCAGGAATCGAAAACAACTCATGTCCTTAGAAAATCCTCAGCGATATACCGTTACGGCAGCCCTTATCTACGCCAACGGACCCATCCATATCGGTCACCTGGCCGGGTGCTACCTTCCCGCCGACATTTACGTGCGCTACCTGCGCTCAACGGGGAAAGACGTTGCGTTTATCAGCGGTACCGACGAGCATGGGGTACCCATTACGATTAAAGCCAAAAAAGAAGGGATCAGTCCGCAGGCGGTAGTAGACAAGTATTATACGCAGATTAAGCAAGCGTTCAGCGACTTCGGTATCTCGTTCGACATTTACTCCCGCACCACCAACCCGGTCCACCACGACACTTCGCAGGCGTTCTTCACGAAGCTGTACGAACAGGGTGACTTCATTGAAGAAGTCACCGAGCAGTACTACGACGAAGTAGCCGACCAATTTCTAGCTGACCGTTATATCGTTGGTACCTGCCCCGTTTGCGGTAACCCCAATGCGTATGGTGATCAATGCGAACGATGTGGCACGGCCCTTAGCCCAAACGAGCTGGTTGAACCCCATTCGACGCTGTCGGGTTCGCGACCCGTCTTACGAGCTACCAAAAATTGGTTCCTTCCCCTCGACCGGATGCAGCCGCAGATTGAGGCTTATGTCAACAGCCATCCGGAATGGAAAACCAACGTAGCTGGTGCCTGTCAGTCGTGGTTGAAAGAAGGGTTACGCCCCCGCGCCATGACCCGCGACCTAGACTGGGGCGTCAATGTTCCACTACCCGACACCGACGGCAAAGTACTGTACGTGTGGTTCGACGCGCCAATAGGGTACATTTCGATGACCAAGGAATGGGCCGAGCAGCAGGGCCGCGACTGGGAATTGTACTGGCGTGACCAGAACACGCAGCTCGTTCACTTTATCGGTAAAGACAACATCGTCTTCCATTGCATCATCTTTCCGGCGATGCTGATGGCAGATGGATCGTACATCCTGGCCGATAACGTTCCCGCCAACGAGTTCATGAATCTTGAAGGTGACAAAATCAGCACGTCGCGAAACTGGGCGGTCTGGCTGCACGAGTATCTCGATGAGATGCCCGGTAAGCAGGATGTGCTCCGCTATGTGCTGGCGGCCAATGCTCCTGAGACTAAAGATTCGGAGTTTACGTGGAAAGATTTTCAAACTCGTAACAATGCCGAACTGGTTGGTATTTTTGGCAACTTCGTCAATCGTGCAGTCGTGCTGACGCAAAAATTTTGCGACAACAAGGTACCAGCAGCCACGAACCTAACCGATTATGAGCAGCAGGTGCTGGACGAACTAGCGCAATTTCCCGACCGAATTGGGCGGTCGATCGAACAGTATCGATTCCGGGAAGCCCTGATGCACTTGATGGATCTGGCGCGGCTTGGCAATAAATACCTGGCGGAAACCGAACCGTGGAAAGCGGTAAAAACCGACCCGGCGCGCGCCAATACCATTCTGAATCTGGCACTGCAAATTTCGGCATCGCTTAGCATCGTCTGTGAACCTTTCCTACCCTTTACAGCGGAGAAGCTACGGGCACAGCTTGCCATCATCGATTCGTTCGACTGGACAAACGCAGGCCGGGCCGACCTGCTGACCGAGGGGCATGAACTGGGCAAAGGCGAGTTGCTCTTTGCCAAAATTGACGATGATGAAATCGACCGGCAGATAAAGAAGCTGCTGGACGCCAAACACATGAACGAGCTAGAAACAAAGACAGTCCCCGCTCTGCGCGAGCAAATTCAATACGACGATTTTGCCAAAATGGATATTCGTATCGGTACGATCACTGAAGCCGAGCGTGTTCCGAAGAGCGACAAGCTACTCAAGTTGAAAGTCGACGATGGGATGGGTTCGCGGCAAATATTGAGCGGTATAGCCAAGCATTTCAGCCCCGAAGAGATCATTGGCAAGCAGGTCACATTCCTGGCGAATCTGGCACCACGTAAGATGATGGGACAGGAATCGCAGGGTATGATACTAATGGCTGAAGACCGGGATGGCAAACTAGCTCTGCTGCAACCCGACCAACCCATCTGGAACGGCGGCACGGTGTCGTAGGTGAGTCTGATGTTTAAGGTTGTTTGCTTTTTCCGAAGAAGCCTTGACCATTGAACAGCCCGGCGGCCACCGTGGCGCGGCCCGGCATAAACGGTAAACGCTTTATATGAAACAGAGACAGCCCGCTCATTGGGCGGGCTGTCTGCTTAAACACACCTAATTAAGCTAAGCTATCAACAGCTAAAATTGACAGGGTAACTACGTTACATATACGCATAAATTGATCGTCTAGATTCAATCGGAAGCAACTAACTACGCCCTGATCCAGTCAAGTAGGTATGCGTCCCAAAACCACAGTCAGTAACGCTATCTTTCCGCCAGTGGTGCGTTAATCACACATAACAACGTTTATCTTTGCGGGGTCTCACCATCGCCATCGGGCTTGCGAAACGACTACGTTCTGACTTCATGGAAGAAAAGAAACATTTAGATACCGTTACAGCGGCCGGCTTACTGGTGGCTATGGGTATCATCTATGGCGACATTGGTACGTCGCCCCTCTATACGCTTCGTGCTATCATCGGAGCAGAGAATGAGATTCGAGCCGATATAGTACGGGGGGCACTCTCCTGTATTTTCTGGACGCTCACGCTTCAGACAACCGTTAAGTACGTCATTCTGATTCTACGGGCCGATAACCGGGGTGAAGGCGGAATCTTTGCGCTTTATGCCCTGGTTCGACGGCATGCCCGCTGGCTTACGCTCCCCGCCATCATCGGTGGCTCAGCATTACTAGCCGACGGTATCATTACGCCCCCGGTCTCTGTGTCATCGGCTGTTGAAGGGCTGACACTGATTTATCCGAATATCGAAACAGTACCCATCGTCTTAGTTATTCTGACGGTACTGTTCCTGATTCAGGCGTTCGGTACGAGTGTCGTTGGTACAGCGTTTGGTCCAATCATGCTCGTCTGGTTTCTTATGCTCGGTACACTGGGGCTGGTTCAGGTGGCGCAGGCACCTGGCATCCTGACGGCGTTCAACCCCTATTACGCATACTGGTTATTGGCCGAATACCCCGGGGGATTCTGGCTGCTAGGCTCCGTATTCCTCTGCACAACGGGTGCCGAAGCGCTGTATTCCGATATGGGTCACTGCGGACGTAAAAACATCCGCGTCAGCTGGGGGTTTGTTAAGACCTGTCTTGTTCTGAATTATTTTGGGCAGGGGGCCTGGCTACTGAGTGTTCAGGGGCAGATCCTGAAAGATCGAATTCCCTTTTATCAGATCATGCCGTCCTGGTTCCTGACGATCGGTATCGTTATAGCAACAGCGGCCGCGGTTATTGCCAGTCAGGCACTTATAAGTGGTTCATTTACGCTCATCAGCGAAGCGATACGACTCAACTTCTGGCCTAAGGTACGGCTCCGTTATCCATCTTCTCAGAAAGGGCAACTTTACGTGCCAAGCGTCAATTTGCTGCTATGGGCGGGCTGTGTGGGTGTAGTCCTGTATTTCCGTGAATCGTCGAATATGGAAGCTGCTTACGGCCTGGCGATTACGCTGACGATGCTGATGACGACGCTGCTAATGTCGTACTATCTATACACGCACAAGTACCAGGCGTGGGGCGTAGTACTGTTCTTGTTTGTTTATCTGGCGATCGAGGGTTCGTTCCTGATCGCTAACCTGATCAAATTCCCGCACGGTGGTTTCGTATCGGTTCTGATCGGTGCCGCTATCGCTGGAGTGATGTACGTCTGGCTACAGGCCTTTCAGATCAAACTCCGCCTGACCGAGTACGTCCGAATCGATCATTATCTGCAAACGATCAAGGAGCTGAGCCGCGACATCAGTATTCCCAAATACGCGACGCACCTGGTCTTTATGAGCAACGCGGCTCGGCAGTCGGAGATCGAATCCAAGATTATTTACTCCATCTTTCAGAAGCGCCCCAAACGGGCCGATATCTACTGGTTCGTCCACGTCGATACGACTGACGATCCGTATACCATGGAGTACAAGGTGAATACGCTGGCTCCCGATGATGCGTATAAGGTCACGTTCCGACTCGGCTTCCGAGTTGAACAGCGTATCAACCTGTTCTTTCGTAAAGTCATCGAAGACATGGTAAAAAATAAAGAGGTGGATATCACCAGCCGGTACGAGTCCCTGCGTGGGCAGAACGTAATCGGCGATTTTCGCTTCGTCGTGCTCGAAAAATTTCTCTCTTTCGAGAATGAGTTGCCGGCTCGCGAGCGGTTCATCATGAATATTTATTTCAACATTAAGAGCTTCACCACGCCCGAAGACCGCTGGTTTGGTCTGGACAGTAGTTCAGTCAAAGTAGAAAAAGTACCGCTGGTTATCCGGCCGGTGGAAAACGTTCGGCTCAAACGAATTGCCTCAGAAACAAAGAGCGAACGCGTAAAAGAATGATCCTTTTGACAAATCATTCAGTCACTTGATCATTCAATCAGTATAGCTATGAAAATTCTTATCACCGGCGGAGCCGGATTCGTTGGCTCGTCGCTGGCCATTTCCCTCAAGCAAAACTATCCGGACTACCAGATTTTCGCGCTTGACAACCTCAAACGACGCGGATCTGAACTGAGTCTGTCGCGATTAAAAGCAGCCAGCATCGAGTTTCTGCACGGCGATATCCGCAGTAAGGAGGATTTCGATGCCCTTCCCGCCGTCGATACTGTGATCGAAGCTTCGGCTGAACCGTCTGTACTGGCTGGTCTGGATGGTACCCCCGACTACCTCATCAACACCAATCTGTTCGGTACAGTAAACTGCCTGAACTACGCGCTGAAACATAAGGCTAGCTTTATCTTCCTGTCGACAAGCCGGGTGTATCCGATCAGAACGATCGAAACGCTCAATTTCACGGAAGCGGATACGCGCTTTGTCTTGACCGACAATCAGCCCGTTCCTGGTGTATCGTCAAAAGGGATTGCTGAAGATTTTCCGCTGACGGGTGCCCGGTCGCTCTACGGCACGACCAAGCTGGCGTCGGAACTGCTGATTCAGGAATACAACGAATTTTATGGTCTGAAGACGGTTATCAATCGCTGCGGGGTCATTACTGGTCCGTGGCAGATGGGTAAGGTCGATCAGGGCGTGATGGTTCTCTGGATTGCCAAGCACTTCTTCGAGCAGCAACTGGCGTATATCGGTTACGGTGGCACCGGCAAGCAAACCCGTGATATGCTGCACATCGCCGATCTCTACCACTTGATCGATTGGCAACTGCACAATCTCGATAACGTAAACGGTGAGATTCTGAATGCTGGTGGTGGTACGCAAAGTAGCGCGTCGCTACAGGAACTGACCAAAATTTGTCAGGAAGTGACGGGAAAGACTATTCCGATCAAGGAGGTTATCGAAAACCGCGCAGCTGACATCCGCCTGTACGTCACCGACAATACGAAAGTGACCCAACTGACTGGCTGGGAACCCAAACTCGGCATTCGTGAAATTGTCAGCGACATCCACGAGTGGCTCAAGGAAAACCGGGCCGCGCTGGAGCCGATTTTGAAATAAGTTTAACGTTTGACGTTCAAAGTTGTGTGTAGCCACGTTTGCGTACGATTCTACCTTAAACGTTGAACGTCAAACCTTAAACCCGCCCCATAAGTCCCACGCGAAGCGCAGGATAGTAGCAGCAATAACGAATAGGAAGAAGACACGGATGAACTGATTGCCTTTCAGAATGGCCAGCCGTGCGCCCAGAAATGCACCAGTCAGATTGGCAACGGCCATCGGTAGGGCAACAGCGTACAGAATTGTGCCCTCCCTTACAAAGAAGAGCACACTCGCCAGATTGGTCGATGCGTTGACCAGCTTGGCATGGGCACTCGCCCGCAGAAAGTCGAACCCGATCAGGGCAATAAAACCCAGCACCAAGAAGCTACCCGTTCCCGGCCCGAAAAAGCCGTCGTAAAACCCGACGACGACACCCATTAGCGCCATACTGATTTGTTGTTGCCGGGCCGTTATTACCCGTTGCGGTATCTGTCCAAAGTCTTTCTTGGTCAATGTGTAAACAAATACTGCAATCAGAATGATCAGCGCCAGCGGTTTCATAAAGCCGTTGGGCACCCTTGTCAGCACCAGCGATCCCAGCCATGACGAACTGAACGCCAGTGCCATCATCGGACCGATAAAGCGCCCTATAACCGCCACACGCCGACTATACTGAAACGCCCCCATCAGACTGCCTGACAACGACGGTATCTTGGTCGTACCGATCAACGTTGGAACGGGGTATTGTGGCAGAGTAAACAGGGTGGCCGGTGTTTGAATAAGTCCCCCACCCCCGATGATCGCGTCGATGAAACCGGCGAGGAAGGAGAAGGAACAGAGCGTCAGGAGTGTTGTAGGATTCATAGGCAGTCAGCCCGCAAAACTATTTCTTTTACCCCTCATTATCGTGCCGTAAATTTGCAGCATGGCAGAATCGGTACGACAGTGGGGCGCGTTGATGCGGAAGGAATTTCTGCTCGAATGGCGGCAACGCTATGCCCTCAACGGTATGTTGCTCTACATCGTAGGCGCTGTTTTTGTCTGCTATCTCAGCTTTAACGCCCGGCGCGGACAATTAACGCCCATTGTCTGGAATACGCTGTTCTGGATTATTCTTCTGTTCACGGCCATAAACGCCATTGCCAAAAGCTTTGTGCAGGAACGGGCCGGGCGCCAACTGTACTACTACACGCTCGCAAGTCCGCAACAGATCATTCTCTCGAAGATTGGCTATAACACCGCGCTCATGCTGGTGCTGGCGCTGCTAGGCTTCAGTGTGTATGCGTTTGTGCTGGGCAACCCTGTGAAGGACGTCGGTATGTACCTGCTGACGCTGGTACTGGGTGCGGTTGGCTTTGCGGCTTCACTGACACTCGTATCGGGCATTGCCAGTAAGGCCGAGAACCCGGCAACGCTGATGGCCGTACTGAGTTTCCCCATCATCCTACCCTTGTTGCTGATGCTGTTGAAACTATCAAAGAATGCGCTCGATGGTCTCGATCGTAGCGCAAACTGGGACGAGATGGGCGTATTACTGGCTATCGATGTGATCGTGCTGACACTGTCGTGGCTCCTATTTCCGTTTTTATGGCGGAGTTAATTAGGTTTTCAGTTTTCGGTAGACAGTATACGGTGATCCATTCCACGACAACCGACCTACCACAAACTGAAAACCGTAAATGAAAAATAACTGGTGGAAGGTATTGGCGGTGGCGATTCTGACCTACGTCATCCTGCAGGGCTTACTGGGCGTTGTGCCCCGTCAGCCGATTCTGAACGAAAGCATTCGCAACGTATACTTTCACGTACCGCTCTGGTTTGGCATGGTTATCCTGCTGCTGACATCGGCGGTTTACTCCATCAAATACCTGCGCAACGGTCGCCCGGACGACGATCGCGTTGCGGTGGAGTTTGCCAATACGTCAATTCTCTTCGGTCTGTTGGGTTGCGCGACGGGCTCGCTGTGGGCCAACTACACCTGGGGTGAACCCTGGCCTAACGACCCCAAGCTGAACAGTGTTGCCGTGGGGATGCTGATGTACCTGGCATACCTGATTTTACGTGGCTCGTTTGACGACGAACAGCGTCGCGCCCGTATTTCGGCCGTCTACAACATTTTCGCGTTTGCTGTATTTATTCCGCTGATTTTCATTGTTCCCCGGTTAAATGCATCGCTACACCCTGGCAATGGCGGCAACCCGGCTTTTGGCAAATACGACATGGATAATAACCTGCGGATGGTGTTTTACCCGGCCATCATCGGCTTTACGCTGCTGGG
>JAKONH010000579.1 GCA_022702045.1 Spirosomataceae bacterium | reverse complement strand
CCACGCCTTTAGCAAACAGCATCAGTCCCGCATACAGCGAGTCGTCAAGATCAAAAATATAATCGACCTCCTGTTTCGGAATCACCAGCGTGTGACCTGTCGTAGTAGGCATCACATCCAGAAAAGCCAGAAATTTATCGGTCTCGGCAATCTTATGCGCCGGTATATCACCTGCTACGATACGGGAGAATATGGAAGACATTGCAGTTCGTGGTTTGTAGTTTGTGGTTCGTAGTTAACTAGAGAAGGGGCATCGATAATCAACGACAAACCACAAACTACTACTTACCGGCTGATATCAATAACGTCGAATTCCAGCATACCGGCGGGGACTTTGATCTCGGCCATGTCGCCGACACGTTTGCCCAGCAAGCCTTTCCCGATGGGAGAGCTAACCGAAATACGGCCCGTTTTCAGATCGGCTTCTTCTTCAGACACCAGCGTGTAGGTCATTTCAGCGCCGTTCTTCTTATTGCGGATTTTCACTTTCGACAGGACAGACACCTGCGATGTATCGATGGTCGACTCGTCGAGAATACGGGCATTGGCCACCACTTCTTCGAGTTTGGATATCTTCAGTTCGTGAAGCCCCTGCGCATCTTTAGCCGCGTCGTACTCGGCATTTTCGCTTAGATCACCCTTGTCACGGGCTTCGGCAATCTGATGGGCAATGGCCGCCCGGCCTTTCGTTTTGAGCTCGTTCAGCTCAGTTTTGAGCCGGTGCAGACCTTCTTCTGTATAATATGAAATTTTTCCCATGGTGACTATATGACTAACAAATACTGGGGATTGCTTAGGACTGGGGTAAAACAAAAAAACGGCCCACCGACCGTTCTGCAATCAAATTGATTTTCTTTGCAGACGCGTCAGGGTCGCCGTCGGCGTACCGAAGCGAGCGGTTCAGAAACAGGATAAACGGATCGTCGCATGCGCGTTACCAAGGTCTGTTCTAACGGACGAAACGCGCCATTTCCAGCGCGTTTGTGAGACAAAATTACGAAACTTCCGGGCGATACCAACAGCCGATTTATCGACCGTCCCAAATTTCTCCCTTCTATGGCTTCTTCGCTTCGTATCGTTTTTATGGGTACCCCCGACTTCGCCGTCACCAGCCTGCAACGGTTGCTGGGGGCTGGCTGCGCGGTGGTGGCCGTCGTTACGGCCCCCGACCGTCCCTCTGGTCGTGGCCTTCAACTTACGCCGTCGCCGGTAAAGAAAGCAGCCCTTGCCGCCAATCTACCCGTACTTCAGCCCGAACGCCTGCGCGACCCGGCATTTATCGACGAACTAGCCAGCTATAAAGCTGATCTGCAAGTAGTTGTTGCCTTCCGGATGCTACCCGAGGTGGTATGGGCGATGCCAACGGTGGGTACGCTAAACCTGCACGGGTCGTTGCTTCCACAGTACCGGGGTGCGGCTCCCATCAACTGGGCTATTATCAATGGGGAAACCGAAACAGGCGTTACCACTTTCTTCATTGAAAAAAAGATCGATACGGGGCAACTGCTGTTTAGCGACCGCGAACCGATTTACCCCGACGACACCGCCGGTAGTCTGCACGACCGCCTGATGGAACGCGGAGCCGACCTGGTATTGAAAACAGTGCGGGCCATCGAAGCCGGCGACTATACCCCTACTCCTCAGCCGGAATCTGGCGACCTGAAACCGGCCCCCAAACTCAGTCGCGACAGCACGCGTATCGACTGGAATCAGTCGGTTCATACCATTCGTAATTTCGTGCGGGGCCTGTCGCCGTACCCGGCCGCATGGACAATGATCAACGACCGCTTTTTCAAAGTCTTCACCGTATCGGTTGCCAACGACTCGCCATTTGCCGCCGATCCGGGTCAAGCCTGGACCGACGAGAAAAAACAGATCATGATCCGGGCCGCCGACGGTTGGCTATCGGTCGACTCCCTGCAGGCAGAAGGCAAACGACGCATGACCACCGAAGAGTTTTTACGCGGAAACCGGCTGTAACAACCCTTGACTAGTTGAGTGATAGAATGATTGAATGGTAGTATGCGCCAGCTTATTCAATCATTCTGTCACTCAATCAGTCAACCACTAAATCACTATGAAAATTAGCCTTATCGCGGCCGTTGCCCAGAACGGCATGATTGGTCGGAACAGACCCGACGGAACACCCGATTTACCGTGGCACCTGCCCGACGACTTCGCGTTTTTCAAGCGCAAAACCAGTAAGCACCCGGTCATTATGGGGCGCAAGTCGATGGACGCGCTCGGTAAACCACTACCCAACCGGACCAACATCGTGATCAGCCGGCGGACCGATTACAGGATGGTCGGCGCCATCATCGTATCGACGCTGGACGATGCGCTGGCCGAAGCCTGCACGACTGATACCGACGAGATTTTCGTGATCGGCGGGGCTGAAATTTACGCCCTCGCGCTCCCCGTCGCGACGACGCTCTACCTGACCGAGATTCACCGCGACTACGACGGCGACACCCGTTTCCCCAACTTCGACCATAGTCAATGGCGCGAAACGGATCGCGTGCCCCACCCCGCCGACGACCGCCACGAAACCGCCTTTGACTTCGTCACCTACGAGCGGGTATAAACTGAATTGGTTCGATCGCCCGGTCTTATGCATTCGTCAGGAAAAGCATTACACTCGTCAGCCTTTTTGTACAGTCGTCGCCTTTCGTTTTCCAGCCTGTCAGCAGCGTTACAACTTTGTTTCATCGGACGGCCAAGGAGGTCAGCTGACGCAACCAAACAACAACGCTAACAAGCCATGAAAACAATCTTCACCCTGATGCTGGGACTAGTAGCTGGTACCACTTCATTCGCCGATTCATCGGCCACTACACCTGCTGCCGCAGCTACACAAACCCGCGTGCTGATGACCACCGATCACAAGATCAAACTTTTCGTACAGCCCCAGTCGACGAAAGCGCAGCTGACCATTCAAGACGACAAAGGTCATACGCTGTTAACTAACAGCGTTTCGCTCAAAAAGGGCTGGAAACAGCAGTTCGACATCTCCGAACTTGGTACGGGCACCTATAAACTCACAATGATAACGGGGCAGCAGTTGTTCAGCAAAACATTCGTCGTACAGAATCAGCCCAACGAAAGCTTCATCGTACAGTAGGTGCTTAAAGCTTCTTAACCAGTGCTTTCACCGGTCACACCGATGCCCCACGACACAACCAATTCCAAGCGGGTTGTGTCGTGCCAGTAAAACCAGGCTGGTCTACTCCTTTTTGGTGACACGAGTACGGTAGCCTATGACTGAGAAACTAACCACCGGCCAGAAGTGGCAGCTAACCCTGTACCTGACCGGTCTGTTTTTCCCCCTGCTTACCTACGCCAATCTGCCCGACGACGCCCGGAATCTGGCAACGCTGTTGCGCATTCTGCCTTTCCTGGCGTTGTTCTTCAGCGTCAATGCAGGTCTGTATTATTTGGGCATTTCTGCCACCGACTGGTGTCAGCGGCAGGTAAGCCGCTGGTTGGGGGAAGACGTACTGATGGGGCGGGGTGGCCAGTCGTTTCTGGTCACCTTCTCGATTGCACTGCTGCTGGCAGTTCTGTTTATCAACGCCCTCCATGGCGTGCTGGCCCTGCTGGTACTGGCAGGTCAGCAAATTGCGCCGGAGCGGGTGCACATACCGGTACCCTCTGAAATACAGACATATATTGAACGGACCAACAATGTCATGTCGGTGGTGACTATGTTAGCGGCCTTTTATCTGACAATGAATCTGCGGATAGTCCAACAGGTCAAAGACGTTCAGCTGAGGGCCGAACGACTGGAAAATCAGGCGCTCAAGGGGCAGTTTGAAGCCCTTAAAAACCAGCTTAGCCCGCACTTCCTGTTTAATAGTCTGAGTATTCTGACGTCGCTGATTCACGAAGATACCGCCCTGTCGGAACAGTTTGTCCGGCAACTCTCAAAAACCTACCGCTACATCCTCGATCAGCGTAATCAGGATTCTGTATTGCTCAAAACCGAGCTGGACTTTATCCGCTCCTATACGTTTTTGCTTCAGATTCGCTTCGAGCAAAAATTTGAGGTACACATCGACGTCGATCAACGCATTCAGCAACAGTATCAGGTTGCTCCACTTACTCTCCAACTGCTGGTAGAAAACGCCGTGAAGCACAACCGCATGTCGCTCCAGGAACGCCTGCAAATTCACATCTTCGTGCAAACCGACCATCTGCTCGTTGCCAATACGTTGCAACCGCGCGAGTCGTCGGAGCCATCGACGGGGATCGGCCTGCAAAACATTGTCGATCGGTATTCGATGCTGACGAAACAACCTGTCACCTATGGTCCGATGGGGAGTGAATTTGTAGTTAGCCTGCCTCTGCTAGTAAGCAACACACCCGCGCAACACGCATCCAACACGACAATAGCACAGTTCGATAGCTGATTCACCCATCCACGCTTTATACAATGAACGTGCTCATTATCGAAGACGAAGCCCGCTCGGCTCGCCTGCTCGAGCGAATGCTAACCAATTACGATCCTACGATTCACGTATTGGCTCAATTACCGTCGGTTACGGGCACGGTAGTCTGGTTTCAGGAGCGCAGTGCGCGGGCGCTACCAATGCCCGATCTGGTGCTGATGGATATTCACCTCGAAGATGGGCTGGCGTTCGGTATTTTTGAGCAGTTGTCAATGACGATTCCCATCATCTTCACCACGGCTTATGACGACTATATGATTCGGGCGTTTAAAGTCAATAGCGTCGATTATTTGCTGAAGCCCATCGATGAAGAGGAACTGGCAAACGCGCTGACCAAGTTTCGTACCCTGCGCAGTCCGGCTCCCAATCACGACCTGGCTCAACTGCTGGCGGCTATGCAGTCGTTGCGTGAGCCCGCATACCGGGAGCGGTTTATGATTAGTTTAGGCACCAAAATTCATAGCATCGAAACCAGCGACATCGCCTATTTCTATTCCGAAGAAAAAGCCTCGTTCCTACTGACGCGTGAGGGTCTGCTGCTGCCACTCGAACAAAGTCTCGATCAGGTAAGCAGTCAGGTAAATCCAGCGCAGTTTTTTCGGGTCAGCCGGCAGTTCCTGGTTAGCCGGTCAGCGATTCAAGCCATTCAGACGTATTCAGCCAGTCGACTGCGACTTAGTCTACAGCCCGCGAGTCGACAGGAGATTTTTGTCAGCGTTCATCGATTAGCTGACTTTAAAGACTGGCTGGGCCGGTAAGTGTCCAGTGTCAGCCTGATTCAGCTCTATCATGTTAAATTATCCGTAGCAGGGCGATAAGTCGGGGAATTTGTCGTAGTTTTGTCCGGCAAATAACAACACCTGCTATTTGCCATGAGCTTAGATTCCAGCAAGTTTCTGTACGAGGCTCTCACCTACGACGACGTACTGCTTCTGCCCGCTT
>JAKONH010000569.1 GCA_022702045.1 Spirosomataceae bacterium | reverse complement strand
GGCTTGTTTATCAATCAGTTTTTCTTCGCTGATAAACGCAGTTAAGCCATTACCATCGCTTTCATTCGCCTGGGGTTTATGGTCCAGAATTAGGTTGATGTCCTAACCCAGGATTTATCCACGTGCTTTGGAAAACAGGGGTCCCGGTTTGCATTTCTTTACTGATTGCTACTCAGGTACGTCTTGTTACCGTTTTTATTAATGTAGAATTTGGCACCCCGTTCGCCAGTCCGCACGACCTCGCCGTTTGGCCCCTTCAGTACTTTATCGACCGGTGCTTTGTAATCAGTGGGCGTTGCTTTTTCCGGTTTACCCATCATGCCGTTGTTGCCCATCACCTTATCAGCCTGTTTCTGGGCTTTGACTGCGCGTGCCTTCGCCATGCGCCCCCGCACGGACATTGTCTCTTCGGTGGTCGTGCCTTGGGCACACGCGCTGGACGTCCACCATAAACTGAACCACAGAACCAGTAAACGCATCGTGTTTTCCATCGGATGTAAAAAGTATAATAAGTTGATTTGTAGGAACATACTGCCGATTACTAGTGACTAACACACCGATTCGGCCTAAAATGTTTACCCCAAATGCCCCACTCTGGGGTAAAGACACCCCAGAGTGGGCTGGTAACTAATGCCGGTGGATTCAGTAAATAAATTGACAACTGGTCCTAATGATCGATTCTCCTTGATGGCACGATTATATAACTCTATATCCCCAAATGACTAAATAGATAATAAGCAATTATGAACCATTGTTTTAATTAAACTGCCAACAGGCTCAGCCGAAAATTCTACACCTGACGGTAGAAACCCGTTATCGCCTGACCAACGCGACCGGTAGGCAAATCAGGGTTCGACGGACCCGTTCGCTTACAAACAAGCCACAAAACGGTCATAGCAGCAGACTAACAAGTTATGCATTACACCATGCATATTACGGCACTATCTGGTTGCTCGCAAGCCGTGAAAAGGTAGTGTGGTCTGCCAGGCGGCAACAAGGCCGAATCGGAGTAGACTTCAATACTCCATCAAACTCAATTGCTACAAAAGCCTAATTAAATGTATGGAACGAACAACCATGTACGAGAACCAGCCAGCTTATGGTCGGATGGATTTTATGAAACGCATTTCCTGGAGTGCCGTATTTGCCGGTGTCCTGGTGGCCATCGTCACACAAATGTTGCTGACATTGTTGGGGCTGGGTATTGGTCTGAGCACCATTGATCCGGTCACCGAGCAAAGTCCAACTACTGGGCTCGGTACAGGCAGTGCCATCTGGTACATTGTCAGCAGCCTGTTATCACTGTTTCTGGGTGGCTGGATCGCCGGTCGGCTGGCCAGTGCGCCCCGGTTGTTCGACGGAATCATTCATGGTGTACTGACTTGGAGTCTGGTTACGCTGCTGACCATCTATTTTCTGACAACAACCATCGGTGGGCTAATTGGTGGTGCCGGCCGACTGGTAGGCAGTTTGGTCAGTACTGCTGGTTCTGCGGTTGGCTCGGCAGCATCGTCAGCCGGTCCGGGACTTGGCTCTACGATCAAGGGTCAGCTGGCCGAAAACGGTGTGGACACCAGTAACCTCGATTTGAATGGTCTGAAAGAGCAGGTAAATCAGTTGCTCCGTGAAACAGGCAAGCCAGGTCTTCAGCCCGGGGCACTGGAGCGACAAGCAGACCGAGCCGTGGCCGACGCCAAGAACGCAGCTGGTCAGGCTGCATCGAACCCGCAGTCAGTTGACGAAACGGCTGACGGGATTATTGATCAGTTTATCAAGCGGGGTAACGGGGTCGCCGACCAGATCGATCGAAATGCTGCGGTGAGTGTCGTCATGCGCCGGACAGGTAAGTCTCGTGCCGACGCCGAACAAACCGTTGATAACTGGGTAAAAACATACCAGCAGGCACGGGTAAAATTCGAGCAGACCAAAAAAGATGCTGAAGCAGCAACTCGTCGTGCAGCCGACGGCGCAGCCAGCGCAGCCTCCAAAGCGGCCATATTCAGCTTCCTGGGCCTACTCATCGGCGTCGTTGCTTCGGGCTATGGAGCCAAAATGGGCACTGACTCCAAAGACGACTACAACGCCTACGACCGCCCGGTGCGGGAAGTACGCTAGTAACATTAACCTAGTGGGGAAAGATGGGGTATGGAAAAAAGGCCGGGCGCCTGCCGGGCCTTTTTCTTTTCAAACCAATGTCCACCCCTTCGTTAGTTGTTTTCCCGGGATGGATCAGGCTATTATCACGCTTTTCTTTTTACCAGTCAACAACGATTACTCAACTCAACATGAACCCGGTTAAGCAAATCCACGAACTAGGGCAGAGCATCTGGCTCGATTTCATCGACCGCTCGATTATGAACACGGGTGCCTTGCAAACCCTCATCGAGGAGGATGGCGTCCGGGGCATTACATCTAATCCGGCCATTTTTGAGAAAGCCATCACCAGCGGTACGGACTACGATGAAGACATCCGTCGGCTGGCCGGTGATGGGCTGTCGAACGAGACCATTTTTTATGCTGTCGCCGTCGCTGACATTCAGCGGGCGGCTGATCTGTTTACTCCCGTTTTCGAGGATAAGGCTAGCGGGGCTGATGGCTTCGTCAGTCTGGAGGTGTCACCCCGGCTGGCTCTGGACACCGAGGGGACGCTTCAGCAGGCGCGGGCCCTGTGGAAAGCGGTGAACTGCCCGAACGTAATGATCAAAATTCCCGCCACCCGCCAGGGGTTGCCGGCCATCCGGCAGGCCATCGCCGAAGGCATTAACATCAACGTCACCCTACTGTTCAGCCTGGACCGGTATGCGGCCGTAGTGGAAGCCTATATCGGTGGTCTGGAAGATCGGCTGAATGCCGGGCATTCCATCGGTCAGCTGGCCTCTGTAGCCAGCTTTTTTATCAGTCGAATCGATACGCTTGTCGATCCGCTGCTAGCCGAACGTGGGTTTGGCGACCTGAAAGGCGAAACGGCCATCGCCCTCGCCAGACGGGCATACGCTATCTATGGCCGACTGTTTGCCAGTGAGCGGTTTGCGAGACTATCGACCAGGGGGGCTACTCCCCAGCGGTTGCTGTGGGCCAGCACGGGTGCCAAAGACCCGTCGTTCCCGGATGTCAAATACGTCGAGGCCCTTATCGGTTCGAAAACGGTCAATACATTACCGATGGACACCCTGACGGCTTATCGGGATCACGGGCAACCCAGCGTTCGACTGAGCAGCAATTACCCTGAAGCAATCTGGGTAATCGAACAGCTGAAGGAAGCCAAAATTGATCTGAATGCGATCGCTAAGCAGCTAGAAGACGAGGGTATCGACAAGTTCAACCAGCCCTACGACAAACTGATGCAGGCCATCGACGAGCAAAAGAAAGCTCTGACTCCCGCCTAAAAACCACGACTCCCCAACTCCTTATAAACACGTACCTGATTTTAAGTTATGATGACTTTATTTGATTCGACGGCACTCATTCAGGAAACAACCAAGCAGTTGATAGCCGGGGGTAATGCATTGACGCCCCAGGCCGGTATCGCCCTGATCAATGAATGGCTGGAACCATTAACAGAGGCTGAAAACACGAAGCCTATCGCCGGTAAGCTTCAACAGATAAAGACATTACTCGCAGCTCCGGCCATCGATGAAAGACTTGTGCAGATGTGTATGGGCGACCTGGCTGAACTAACGTCTACGATGGGTAGCGGTATGGGGTCGGAAGGTGAAATGCCCAGTCTGCTAGACGGGTTGGCGTCCGCCCTGCGAGCGGCAGGCCAAACCTCGAAAGCCGACGAATAGACCGATCCTGCTCCATCCGTCAATCGACATCCCACGCAAAACGCCCCCAACACATGATTCCCGAGAAAAAGCCAGACCCGGCCGCCGGTGCAGACCAGGTTGTACTCCCCAATCCCGTTGCATTAGTTGGCGAAGGCCCTCCTACGCTACGAATACCGATTATTGAAGAACAGCTTGCGGTCAGCAAACAGCTGATCGAAACGGGCCGGGTACGACTGGTGAAAACGGTTCGGGAGGATGAACAGACTATCCATATCCCATTAGTGGCTGAGCAGATCGATGTCGAACGTGTGGCCATCGACCGATACGTGGATGAGGCGCCAACGACTCGTCTGGAAGGTGATACCACGATTTATTCTGTCCTGAAAGAAGAATACATTCTCCAGAAACGACTGCGATTGGTAGAAGAAATCCGGGTTACCCGACGGCAGATACAAACTACCGATACCCAGCACATCAGATTGCGTCGGGAGGAAGTGAGCGTTGAGCGGACACCCGTTGATCCGATCCTGCCGCCGGTTGATTCGGCCGATGAAACACGACCCGAAACCAACCTGTGACGACTATGGAAATGCTTACCCTGATCGGGATTTTCAACAAAGTCAGGTCATCAGCAGCGAGCCGGCAAGCATGTGGGCAACCCTGGTAGGAATTGTCACTACACCAACGAGCCGCCCCGTCTGATTGATGCCGGTGTTGGGAACGGATGGTCCCAGTCTATGGGATAGCCCCGAACGCTTTTGCCAGCCTCTGCTTAGAACAGGGATAATCTCCAGTATCCAGTATGACCCAAGGCTGGATGGGGCGATTATATAGTGGTCGTTGACACCCCGGCCTTAGAAAAAACTACCCGAACAGGTCGCTTTCCAACGATAAACGGTGCCCGAATTGTGCCAGAACCGGGTATAAAGTCGCTCAATCCGGGTGGTTCGAATCACCCGGTTAAGCTAGTGAACAGTGTAAATTAATGTTAAACGAAAACCCATTTAAACCATGGCTCTTACAGTAATTGGCATTTTTGATGATGCGTCGGAGGCCCAACAGGCCGTCGACCAACTGGTCAGTGCGGGTATCTCGCGCAACAATATCGATTTATCGGCCCGCACAGGTGAGTACACCGATGAAGATAATGATTCAGGTGTAGGCGGCTTTTTTAGTTCGCTGTTTGGCAGTGATGACGATGCCGACACGAAGCGCTATTCCCAAGTGGCCAGTCGGGGATCGGTCATTACCGTTCACGCCGGTACGGAAGCCGAAGCCGAACGGGCTGCTGACGTTTTGGACGATGCCGGGGCGGTGGATGTCAACGAGCGGGCTGCTCAGTACGAAACCGGGAGCAGCGGTATGACGACGGCCCCGGTTGCCGGAGCTATAACGGATACCGCTCGCCTAACCGATGGCGATCAGACCATCAAGGTCATCGAGGAAAATCTGGCAGTAGGCAAACGGACTGTTGAAACGGGGGGCGTTCGCCTGCGTAGCCGGATCGTCTCGAAGCCCGTTGAAGAAAGCGTTCGTTTGCGTGAAGAGCGGGTGAGCGTGCAGCGTACCCCCGTCAGCCGACCGGCCACAGCAGCTGACCTCGCTGCGTTTCAGGAAGGCGAAATCACTATGACCGAAAGTGCCGAAGTGCCGGTAGTATCTAAAACGGCCAACGTCGTAGAAGAAATTTCGGTGGGTAAAGAAGTAAGCGAGCGGCAGGAAACGATCCGCGATACGGTACGCAAAACTGAAGTGGACATTGAGGATATGACTGGTACGACGCAGCGTACGGGTCAAACGGGTCTGGATGCTGACGACGTGACATACTCGACCCAGAAGTAACGTCCTGACGATTGGCCTGTCTGGTGTAATGGCGGCATAGCGGCCATTACACCAGACAGGCCATAAACGTATATGAGCTGCATTACTATCAACTAACAAGCCACAAGCGCTCTTACGAAGCCTTTTACCCGGCAAATGCCCTCACAAATACGTTACTGATCCTATCCACGAAAACCTTCTGAAGCATTAGCGGTCAAAGTAGCTTAGACCGGTGAGCCAGAAAGCCCAAAGACTGGGCAAGCCTCGGATGCCGAGTAATACACAAGAAGCCCTGCTTAGACAGGGCTTCTTGTGTATTGTCTCAACAGCTCCAGCCTCAGGTCAAAAGTCTCATCTAGGAACCAGTAGGTCAACTTTCTCGTCTTTGCTGGTCCGCTCCACGGCCTCCACAAATTCTTCCGTTGACACCGTATGAATGTAGTGTTCATCGAAGTCATCCTCTGAGTCAGGTGTTGAGTTATCGTTCTGGGGCAATAGTCTTGTTGAGTATACTCCGGGACAATCGGCACCTGTCTGAAGACAAACACACCCGGGCCAAAGGTAGCCGGGGCTTTCAAATTCTATTTACAGCCCAGTAAGGTTGGGTCTGACCGTTGGTTGGGGATTTTACATAACTTAAACGCGCTCCTTCGTGATTCGTGGCACTGATTAAAAAGAAACTATGTCTAGCTGAGTGTAGTACACTCGACTGGACATAGTACAGCCAATAGGTATACCAGTGCCCCCTTGAGAAGTCTTTCGCAAGCAATTGTGTACTCAATCGGGTAGTTCATCAATACTAGTGGGATCAACCCGCGGCTGAGCGTTCATCTGGTGACGATACTGACTAGACGTCTCGTAAGCCAGACGACGGACCCGCATGATGTTGCCCAGCGGGCGATGTTCGGGCAAGCAGTGGAACGGATTAAACGTCAACACATCATCGACGTACACCCGCCGGGCGGGGCTATACGCGGCTTGGGACGGAATGACTAACTTGGCAATCGGCTGATAGGG
>JAKONH010000553.1 GCA_022702045.1 Spirosomataceae bacterium | reverse complement strand
CCACGCGGCCGACTGATTGCTGAATGTCAGGTCGTGGTTGTTGCGAAACAGGTAGTTCGTCAGCCGGTTCGACGGCATTTTATGGACCAGGTCCAGGGTCTGAAAGTTCAGGTTACCTTTGGCCGCTTCGGCGAGTTTGGTATCAGCGACCGTATACTTCATGAAGTCCAGATCGGTGAAGTCGCGCAGGTAGCCGTTCGATACGAATAAGTCTTTCCAGCCGTCGTTGTCGAAGTCCGCGAGTAGGGCCGACCAGCTCCAGTCGGTAGCCGACACCCCCGCCAGTTGACCCAGCTCACTAAATCGAAGCTGCCCCCGCGGGTCGGTACCCTGATTGAGTTGCAGCATATTGCGCATTTGCTGACGCACGTAGCCACTGTCGATTAGGAGTTTGTACGCATCGTAGTCGTCAGGGCCCTTCAGCATTTTCTGCCGATGGTTGTCGGCGGGCAGCATATCCAGCGTCACGACGTCGGGGAGGGTGTCGTTGTTGTAGTCGGCGATGTCGCAGCCCATCGAAAACTTGGACGTATGGCCCATGCTGCTGCGGATCGTTTCCTGAAATCCCGTATGGCGTCCAGCCGCATCGTGCTGATTCAGGTACAGACAATCCTGCTCCGTGTAATCGCTGGTCGTGTACAGATCGGGCCAGCCGTCGTTGTTGAGATCGCCCACACCGACGCCCAGCCCAAAATTGACGGGGTTGTTGACGATGCCTTCGGCCAGCGTGACGTCGGTAAACTGCCCGTTGTCGTTGCGTAGCAGCCGATTGCCAAACTGCATGTCGGGCGTCGCCCGTAGCCGACGCGTGTTCAGCAACGGGTTGAAGGTGTGATTGGAATGGTTGAGGATAAAGGCGTCGAGGTCGCCGTCGCGGTCGTAGTCGAGGAAGGCAGCCTGTGTCGTCTGCGTACCTGGCAGGTCGAGGCCATAGTGACGGGCCATTTCCCGAAACCGGGGCACCCCGTCGGTGATTCCCTGATTGACGAATAGTTCGTTGACCAACTTATCAGGTGCAAACTTTCCGGAGTGACACACGTATACGTCGAGCAGCCCATCGGCGTTGATGTCGACTACGCTGACACCCGTGCCCCAGGTGCCGTTGCCCGCGACGCCGGCGGCTGCTGTGGCATCGCTGAACTGCCACGCGCTAGACCGGGTCTGGCGCGACCCGTTTGAATCAGGCTGGTTCAGGTAAAGTTTGTGCGGAACCGTATTTCCTGAAAAAAAGAGATCGGGTCGGCCGTCGTTATTAAAATCGCCGACGCCTACTCCGTTGCCATTATACAGGTACTCGTACCGAAAGATGTGCAGCGAGTCGGTTTCGTCGATCCGATTGGTAAATGTCACGCCCGTTTCGGTTGGCGACAGGCGGGTAAACAAAGGCGGTGTTGCCTGTCGCATGGCCCACCAGCCGGGGGCCGCCAGCAGCACGGCCAGAAGCAGAATTGTGGAGCGGAACATACGTCGGTGGGGGTTAATCCAGGCGCAGGTTTTCGTCGCCGGTCTGATACGTCGTATAAATCAGAATGAGCGTCATCATCTCCTGATCGCTGCGCATCTTGCCGTCCGATGTAATCAGCTTCGCCGGTTTGTTCGGGTTCATGGGGTTCGCATCCGTGTTGTCGTACGTGCCGATGACGTTGACGACCGATCCGGTTGGTAGAATGACGGGTTTCTGGTAGCGGTATAACTCCTGCCAGCGAAAGTCCCAGTCGGGAATGTGCACCAGCTTCAGCGTGTCGGCGTTGGGCAGGGTAGCGAACGCCGTAAATTCCTTGCCGACCTGATGCATGTGCGGCCAGGCATAGAGCAGCGTGATTGGCTGGTTCCGGTACGCAACCTGCAGGCTACAGGTTTTAACCTCGCCCCCGAAAAGCAGCAGGGGCGGGCTGATGTTTTTCTCGGCAATGCCTCCCGAGCCCAGGCTGATGACGTTGACGGTCCGCTTGATGGGCGTTTTCTTGAAAAAGAAGTTGACTCCCGCAATCACGTCTTCGTCTTTTCCGGCGGGGCCAAGGTGAACTGTTAGTAGGACCACGCCCCGTTTGGGTAGTACCCAACCCATGTCCTCGGGGTAAGTTTCCACCGACGAACCGGGTATCCAGCCGCCATAGTAGGTCATCTGTTTCTTGTAGGGCATCCACTCCTGATAATGCCAGGCATCAGCTCCATTCAGGTCGACCTGCGCAATCGTGTTCGTGAGCGAGATCGTCGTATCTTCGACTGGGTGGATGGCGAAGTTGGCGTGGTGAATTACCTTTTTGTTGCTCGACGTGAATTCCAGCGCGGCTACATTAGCTGTGCTGGCCAGTTCGAACGGTAGCTTGAACACCATGAACCGCTCGACACCGTCGCCCGACTGGCGGAATGGCTTGTCCAGTTTGAGCGTCAGATCGGGCGGGCGGTTATGGGCCGTACCCGCGTTGACCCGCGTCATGAGTGCCTCTTCTGCCTCTTTCCGAACTTTCCCTTTCGGTAGTCCAGCGTCGATCCAACTGGTGATGACGCTGATCTGCTCGGGTGTCAGGCTGCGTTTGTTGGCGAAGGCCGTGTAGTGATCGTCGGCACGCCAGGGGGGCATGTACCCCGTGCTCACCACTTTTTTGATGAACGTCGCCCGTTTGGCCACGTCGTCGTAGGTGATTAACGAGAAGGGGGATGCTTCGCCCGGCCGGTGGCAGACCGCGCATTTGGCATGAATCAGTGGCTGGATCGTCTGGTAAAACGTTGCCTGCTGGGCCAGCGCCGAAAATGACGACCACAAGCCAAGCCAACACGCCAGCACACCAACGTAAACGAGTTTTATCATGGAGGTAAAAACAACCAACCCGCCGGTGATGGCGGGTTGGCAATCGTCAACGAAAATACAACATTAGCCTGCAACAGACTAGCTAACAGGCGTATGATTAGGGCATATCCCACCATACCCGGCCGGTAGCGTCCTGCGGATCACGGCCAAAACCAGCCTGCTGCGCCATTTCATCGTAGGCCGCTTTGCGGTTAGCGTAGTTCGGTTCGCTCGGAGCCGGAATACCCAGCGGAGCGCGACGGGCCACTGTCAGTACGGCACCGTTGGAAATCAGCGACGGCAGGGCCAGCGTCGAGCTGGTGTTAGGGAAACCCGTCCGTTTCCAGGTCGCCCAGCCTTCACTGGGTTGTTTCATAAAGTTGATGTATTGCTGACCCGCGATCAGATCGAGCGCTTTCGACGCATCGAACGCTACTTTAGGCTGCGTTAGGTAAGCCGATCGCTCAGCCGATGTCATCGCTGTATAGTTGGTTATCTGTGCACCCGTAGCGACCATATCGTACCAGTCGAGCGACGCCAGTACACCCGCTTCGTACCAGGTTTTGGCAACTTCGCTGGTGATACCCGTTGCGGCCAGTTCGGCCCGCATCAGACAGAAATCAGCGTAGGTGATCACAGGCAGATAGTTACGACCCGTACCAACTGTACCATTTACCGCATAGGCAGGCTGGAATAGACGAGGCTGAAGCGTTGACAGCGTGTCCATGGTTGTCCGTGTGTTGTTGATTGTCAGGTAGCGGTAGGTATAGTACCGCTGTACGTTCTGCGTCTGACGAGCTGCGTCCGGGCTGGTGAAACTACCGATATACCGACGCTCCGATTCTTTGCTTCCCGTTGGGAGCTGTTTGTTGGCAACCAGCAGATCAATGTTAGCCTGCGAGTAGCTGTTTGGGGCATGGAAAGCGTCGATGCGGGGATCTTTCGTCTCCCACATAAAGTCGACCAGCGGTTTCGATGCGCGTAGCCCATCCGGGTTCCAGTTCCCACCCGACGTGAACACAGCGGCTGTGACAAATACCCATCCGTCGGTGTTGCTGCTCATCAGGTCGCTGGCGGGCGACGATAGTACTTCCGTGGCAATGCTACGCAGCTTAGATGGATCACGTTTGGCCAGGCGCATGGCTATTTTCAGGCGTAGCGCATTGGCGGCTTTTACCCATTGCTGTGTGTTACCCGCGTAGTACTGATCGTTGCTGCCTAAGGCGACCTGCGTCGTCGTCTGCGCCGTCTTCAGCGTAGAGATCGCTTCTTTCAGTTCGCTATCGAGCTGTGCGAATAACGCCGGCTGCGTGTCGTATTTTGGCGTTAGCGTACCGCCGTAGCGGCCCTGAAACGCTTCCGAGTACGCCAGACTACCGTAGATGTCGCTGACGTAGAAGGTGTAGTAGGCCTTTAAAATCCGGGCGATCCGAATCATGTGTACATACCGGGGCTGCTCGTCGGCCGACAGGTTACCCACCAGCTTTTCCAGGTCGATCAGGGTATTACCCACGCCCAGGTACAGCGAACCATAGCGCTGTCCGAAGTTGTCGTATACCTGTGTAAAGTTTTGGCCGTTGCCCGTGAGGCCGGTCGAATACTGCATCCAGGGCATAATCCGCTGGTAGTAATCGTAGAAAGCTTCAAAGTCGCGGTTATGTACGCTGATGCTGGCGTTCAGAAACTGGTTGGCAGGCGGGACACTGGTCAGGCCCTCCGGGTTGACATTGACGTCAATGAACGACTGCTTCTGGCAACCGCTCATGGCCACTACGCTGGCGATGAGGGTAGCTGAAACGTATTTTTTATAGGATGAAAACATAGTTATTTTAGAATGGGGTCGACGAGAAATTAGAAACCTACGTTGACGGTTACGCCGATGTTCCGGCTTAATGGCAATCCGCCGTATTCGGCAAATTCACCCGCCTTGTTGCTCAGCAGACCTTGTGGGTTGATGCCGTCTTTGGCTGTCCGGTACAGATACCCCAGGTTACGCCCAACGACGCTCAGCCGCATCGACTGGATCTTTACTTTATTCAGCACGGTGGCGGGTACGTCGTAGCTAACCGACGCTTCCCGTACGGCAACCCACGAATTTTCGAAGACAGAATACTCCCGGATACCCGATCCCCAGTTCGACAGGTTGTCGTAATACGCATAAGCCGGTACGGGTTTGAGGTAGCCTTTGTCGACAGCATCCTTGTAGGTCATGCCGCCCAGATCGACCTGCCGGCCGTCGACTGTCGCTGTAACGCCCGTGTTCAGCACACCGTCGGGGATGATACCATCGTTTCGAACGTTGCCCTGTGCATCGGTGAAGGTAAGACCACCCGACTCCGTATCCCGGCCAGCCAGGCTGTTTGCGAAGGTACCGAAGGCCGAACCGTAGGCATGCGTCGACGACGCCATGACACCACCGATTTTGGAATCGACCTGGAACGTAGCGGAGAAGTTGCCGAATTTGAAGCTGTTCACGTTGCTGAGCAGGAAATTCTCAAGCATGGTGCCCAGCTCTTTGCTGCCCTGACCCGCAGCACCACTGCGCAGGAAGGTCATATAGCCCCCCGTCGTACCACTGGCAGGACCGATTAGTCGGCGACCCTGCTCATCGCGGGCGAAAGCGTAGGTTGATACGATCGTACCGTAATCACCGCCTACTTTTGCCACCGACCGAACGTCGTTACCGAAGGCCAGACTCAGCTCGTAAGTGTCGATCCCATCGGCTAGTTCCAGAATTTTGTTGCGGTTGCGGCTGAAGTTGAACGAGGTGTTCCACTGGAACTTGTCGGTTTTGATCGGCGTACCCGTCAGCAAAATCTCGACACCCCGGTTTAGAATCCGGCCTGCGTTTACCAGCCGCTGGCTTAAACCAGCTTCAGCGGCTACAGGCAGGTTGAAGATTTCGTTTCGGGTCAGCTTGTTATACACGGCTACGTCGATACCCAGCCGGTTGTTGAAGAAGCGCAGGTCGGCACCCACTTCCCACTCCCGCGCCAGGCGGTTACGCAGGTTGTAGTTGGGCAAGGTATTGTCCCGGAAACCGTACTGCTGAATCTGTCCGTTGATCGATGTGTAGACATTGTTCGCCGAATAGAAGCCAGTCTGGTTCGTGATCCAGGGATCGGTATCGCCACCGGTAAAGCCGTAGCTGGCCCGCAGCTTACCAAACGTCAGGGCTTTGGGCAGGTGCTGGACACTCTGCGTGAAATCCCAGGCCAGGCCGACCGACGGATAGTAGTACGAATGCTGACCGGTACCGTTGGCGTACGTCAGGGCCGACGAATAATCAATCCGGTTTGTGAAGTTCAGGAACAATTGATCCTTATAGCTCAAATCACCATATGCGTACACGGCATCAGTGCGTTTGGAAGGTGTCAGGCGGTTCAGCGCAACGGGTGTGCTGACTGAGTTCGGAATATTGAACTGTCCTGGAATGCGCAGGCCACCTTCCGTCCGGATGCCGTATTCACGACCACCGATCAGACGGTTGGTTTCGCCACCCAGCGTCAGGTTCAGGTGAAACAGCGGGCCCAGGTCTTTGCTGGCAGTCAGCAAGCCCTGAATACGCGACTGGTTGTTGGTCTGCGACAGTGTCTGGAACGAACCACCGGCAAAACCAACGTTGTCGCCCAGGTTCCGATTTTCGGTCAGGTACTGTTCGTTCTGGATATTCGCCCGGAGCAAAGCAGTCAGCCAGGGAGTAACCGTAGCTGAAATGTCAACGTTCGCCCGCAGAATCTTCTCGTCGCGGGTGGTTTTGAACTGGAACGTCT
>JAKONH010000538.1 GCA_022702045.1 Spirosomataceae bacterium | reverse complement strand
AGGGGGATGTAGACCGGTTTCGTCAGCTAGCACTCAACGATTATCAGACACTTATTCACCCCGATCTAAGTAGTCTAACTGATCCGGTCGTGCGCAGGAAAGCGGAAGCGGACCTGGCTAATGCGCAGAATCAGTTCAACGAGAAGCAACTAATTGCCGGAGCACTTCTACTCGACGCTGTCGTCAAGGCCTATAGCAACACGTCAGTGGCGAAACGATTCGTGTTTATCCGTGACTCAGACATTGGCTGGGTGACTGGTAAATTCATGGAACAACTGAATCGAAACTACGAGCGTGCCGTCGCAAAGGGGGCTCACTAGCTGGGTAAATGTACGATGGCTAACCAAAGCGTAATGGGGCTACGTTTTCGGGTACGATTATCCCCAAGATACACTTGTAATATAATGGCTAATTCTGTACTTCAGTTGTATAATATACTGATTGTTAGTATGTTATATTGAGGGTTGTAAACTGGCATGATTTTGATCACACGTAGTTTGTCTGACCATAACATATTCTAAAAGAAGAAATCACGGCCCCCTCCTGATTTACTCAACGACATGAAATATCCCCCATGACTACCAGATCGTGGGGGTTTCCTTTTGTATATATACTAGCTTGTCACGCAAAAAGCGACTAGTCCTTTAAGACTAGCCGCTCCCATTTTTCATGTCGTTGAGTATGTAATAGCGCCTAGTTAGTTGAACTTCAGCGCGTCTTCAGCTTTGTTGATACCAGATTTCGTTTTGTCGGCCAGATCGTCAACTTTGTCGTTGTAGTTGGCTTTTGCACGCTCCTGGTTGTATTGCGATTTCGCGTCGTCTTTCAAGTCTTCTACTTTGTTCTGTGCTTTGCTAGCCAGCGAGTTCGCCTTGTCTTTTACTTCATCGGCTTTCTGTTCTGCTTTACCTAGCAGACTGTTAACCTGCGTTTTTACATCGGCAACACCTTCGTCCCACTGATCTTGCAGGTCGCTGATGCCTTCGCTCAGCTTCTGACGAGTATCTTTACCGCTGCGGGGTGCTGTCAAATATCCAATGGCTAGTCCTGTCAATACGCCTTTCAAGAAACTCATGATTGTGTGTGTTTAAGTTATTTGGGATCTTGCATACTACTTGGTAAAAACTATGCCAGCATACTAAATTTACTGACATAATTATTGATTATCAGCTAGTTGTTATTGTGAACGATAAGCTAGTACTTGTGCTGGCGAGTGATGAATGAGTAAAATTCTCTACAGTATAGGGGCTGATGTGGGTCGTTTAGGTACACAGTAAACAAAACGAGCCGCCCAAATGAGCAGCTCGTCGTATAAAGTACTTATCAGTATTATCGTTTCTCCGAGATTACTTCCCGAATGTCGCTGATAATCTTGCTTGCCAAGTGATCGGCCGTCGCCAGCGTGTCGGACTCTGAGTAGATTCGGATGATTGGTTCGGTATTGGATCGACGTAAATGCACCCACTCCCGATCAAACTCGATCTTGACGCCGTCGATAGTGCTGATTGGATTACGAGCGTACCGGGCTTTGATCCGTTCGAGCAATGCATCGACGTCGATGTCAGGTGTTAGTTCAATCTTATTTTTCGAGATGTAGAAGTTTGGGTACGTGCGACGCAGTTTAGAGGCCGACTTGCCGGATTTAGCCAGATGGGTCAGGAATAAAGCGATACCCACCAAGGCGTCGCGGCCGTAATGCAATTCGGGATAGATAATTCCGCCATTCCCTTCTCCACCGATCACTGCGTTTTTCGCCTTCATCAGTTCAACGACATTTACTTCACCTACGGCTGAAGCAGCGTACTGACCACCGGCTTTTTCCGTGATTACCCGTAAGGCGATCGTACTCGACAGGTTTGATACGGTGTTGCCCGCGCCCTTCTGCTGAAGTATGTAATCCGCAACGGCAACCAGCGTGTATTCTTCACCGAACGGCGTACCGTCTTCGCAGACCAGCGCCAGCCGGTCAACATCGGGATCGACAACGATGCCAATGTCAGCATGGCCACGCTCCATCTCCTTGATGATATCGCGGAGATTTTCAGGCAGTGGTTCAGGATTGTGGGCAAAATTGCCGGTTGGCTCGCAGTGCAGTTTGGTTACCTGCTCAACGCCCAAGGCTTCCAGCAACATGGGCACGGCTAGTCCGCCCGTTGAATTGACTGCATCGACAACCACCCGGAAACTGCGGGCGGCAATCGCGTCACGGTCGACCAAGGGCAGCGCCAGTATTTGCTCGATGTGTTGCCGTAGCCAGGTATCGTTGGTCCGGTATTTACCCAGCTTGCGCACGTCAGCAAAATCGATCGCTTCTGCTTCCGCTATTGCCAGGACTTCGGCACCATCCTGCGCCGAGATAAATTCCCCTACTTCGTTGAGCAGCTTAAGCGCGTTCCACTGAATCGGGTTGTGACTAGCCGTCAGAATAATACCACCAGCGGCTTTTTCACCAGCTACGGCTAATTCGACAGTTGGTGTGGTCGACAAGCCAAGGTCGAGCACGTCAAGGCCAAGGCCCTGTAGCGTTGCGGCTACCAGCTTAGCTACCATCTCACCGGACAACCGGCCGTCTCGCCCAATAACAACGGTTGTCAGCGCCGGATTTCGCTGCCGTAGCCATTGGCCGAAAGCTGCCGTGAATTTAACAACGTCCAGGGGAGTAAGCCCGTCGCCACTGCGTCCACCAATAGTACCCCGGATTCCGGAAATGGATTTGATTAATGTCACGATACTGAAATGAATGAGTCGGTTTACGATTCGTTTGCTGGTGGTTTCCCGGAAACCAATTCTATTGACCAAACGAACCGGTCGGCAGACAGGAAACAGGCTTACTGCTGACCATCTGATCCGGCGTTGACAAAGATACGATTCGGCCCGTAGCCGACCGCGTGTTGGCCTGACAAAAGAAGCGGGCTGGTAGATTTATTACGTAAGGAATCAGCCGAAATACAACTCGGAGCGCAGAGTCGAACTGGCCTGACCCTGGAATGTGCCGCTGATGGGGGCTGACAGTTCGGGCTTGGCCGTCGACGTCAGAAAAATATGCCGGTTTCCTACTACTGTCCCTTCAGTCGGGTCGAAGCCGCGCCAGCCTGCGCCGGGCAGATACACTTCCACCCACGCGTGTAGTTGATGCTCCTGCTGAGGGTTGCCGAACAGATAGCCGCTGACAAAGCGAGCGGCCATACCCAGGCTTCGGCAGGCTGCCATGAAGAGCGTTGTATAGTCCCGGCAGGACCCCCGCATCAGCGTGAGCGTTTGCTCTGGCGGATAGGGGGCACCTATTTCACGAACTTCGTAGGTAAACTCCCGAATGGTCTGGTTAAGCGTCATCAGAAAGGCGACGGTCTGCCAGTTGGCCTGCGACGCCAGTTGACGTGCCCAGCTCTCGACCCGTTCCGACACTCCGACCCGTTCCAGGTAAGGTAGCAGCAGATCCTGTTCTGGAGCCGGGTAGCGAAACGGAATGCGTTGCGTCTCAAATGGGAACAGAACAAAATCGAACAGGTTGAACTCGCTCGATTCAAGTTCCAGTTCCGATCGAATCGTCAGGTAATTGGTCGGCTGGTCGAAATAAGCCAGTTGCTGTACATTGCCTTCAACGTCGATGTTACGGACGATGCGCGATGGAACCGGGTCGATCTGTAGGTCGTATCGTAACAGTCGCTGATACGGATATGTACGTGGGTACAGATAAAGCGTCTGCGGACCCAGCGAAACCGGATAGTCGTAGGTGTATTCAGAATCGTGCCGGACGTGCAGATGCATAGCGGAAGGTATTACAGACTAAGCTGAAAGCATGCTTAACTGTTTTTAACGGCCCGAACCTTTTCGAAAATGGGATCCATCCAATAACTGGGCAGCTTTCGGACGGAGTTGCTCAATAAAGCGCTCCATTGATGTGACACTTCATCCATGTCGTCTTTCTCTAACCGGTATTCGGTCATATGGAAACTGTCAGTTGGGTAGATAACCACGTCGAGTGGGTAGTCGACGTCGTTGGCACTGACGCGGGTCGCATCGAACGCCAGAAAGCCAATTTTAAGGGCATCCTGCAAACTGGTTTCGTACGATAGATTGCGGAATAGCAGCGGTTTGCCGTAACCCGAGTTGCCAATTATTTTGAATGGTGACCCCTGGTCGACTTCTACCCAGTTTCCTTCTGGATACAGCATAAACAGCTTGTGCTCCTTATCCTGCTCAAGCTGCCCGCCGACGATAGCGTTGAGGTTGAAATTCAACCCACTGGCAATGATCGACGCCTTGTCTTCCTGCGCTACCCGCTTTACCTGCTCACCAAACGCGTTAACGGCTTGGTAAAGTTTGGTAAACGACCGGTCCTGTTCGGCGATGACCTCACGGAAATACGTAATGGCCTTGTCGCGGACGGAACGCAACCCTGATGTCATGATGAAAAGAGAATGGTTCTCAACCTCATGCACCGAAATTTTCCGGTTCGATGATACTTCTGATCCCGACGTTAGCCGGGTATCGGCGATCGCTACCAGACCACCCTTTACCTTAATTCCTAAGCAATACGTCATTTTTCAGCGTTACAAAACGGGGGCACCCAGAGCAAATATACAGGCTTGCCCCGTTGATGGTTCATCTGAAAACCGTTTTCTGCAAAAAGTGCTGTCGAATCAGCGATCGAAGCCCCGCCGTTATTTTTCCGAAAAAGCTGCCTGCCGGCCACCTGATAAGCCTGTTACACGAATATCGAGCTGAGCCGCGTCGTCTTCACCATTCGTGTAGCCATTACCGGGCGTGCTGTCGGGATCGGCCTGCGCCGATGAACTGATTTGGGCCATATTGGTCAGTGAACCAGTGCTGGTGGACCGCGCCAGAAAGCTGACCGTCGCGCTGCTGCCGGGGGCAATTGAGTTCAGTACGGCCGATAGTGTCGAACCGTTGGCCGAAAAAGTAGTCGATGATACGAAGCTAAGGCCGCTGGGTAGCAGGTGCTGCACGCCTACCTGCCCGGCCGTTTGGCCACCCAGGTTAGAAACCGTCAGGCTAATTGATACAGTCTGACCAATCACAACTGTGCGCCGGTCGATCTGCATAGACAGACTCAGGTCCGCCCTGGCTGGATCGGGTGTTGGCTGATTGCTTTGTACAGCAGGCAGTGGAACCTGATTAGGATTGGGTGACGTAAACACGTTTGAGCCGCCTGCAATGCTAACAGCCCGTACATCAACCTGCGCTTCATCGTCCTGCCCGTCGCCCGTTCCCGATCCTGGTTGACTGTCTGGGTCGGGGCCATCCTGCGTCATGATTTCGGCGGCATTCTGGTAGATACCCGGCGCTACAACGCGGGCGACATACTGCTGTGTGACCGCCTGACCGGGCATCAGCGTTGAAATGGTACCTGATACGACGGCGTTGCTAAACGGAAGTGTTGGGCTGGATATGGGCGTCAGGTTGGGCGGTAGTCGATTCGCGATGGTCGCAAACCCAACGCGGCAGCCACCCTCATTGCGGACGGTCAGCGTAAATGTTACAGAGTCGCCCACAGCTGGTGCCCGGCGGCTGGCAGTCATGCTCAGTGCAAGATCGGAGCCTGCTGGATTGACCGTGTATGCTACGGAGTTGGACAGACAACCGTATGCTGCGCCTTTGGTTTGTACTGAATACACCCCGCTGGTACCGATAGCCAGTGATGTTGATGTAGCGCCGGTATTCCAGGTAGTCAGGCCGTTACCTGAATAGGTTGCCTGTAGGACGGTATTGCCCGGTAGGCAAAAGGACGGTGAACCCTGCACGCTGATTGTCGGGTTGGCCGGGCGAATTTCAGTTGGTACCGTAATCGCCGGGGGGAACGTAATTTTGTTTTGGGCACTGCGCAGGCGGGCTGAGTAAGTGCCGGCACCCACAGTCAGGCTCTGATCGGCACTGCCTGTACTCCACGTGTAGCTGGCACTCGTCGGAAGCGTAATCTGAAGTTGATTGCCGGGCGCGCAGGCAGCGCTGATAAGCTGTTGCGGCTCGGCCATATAGGGTTGTGAGTTTTGAAAAAAGTTGCTGGTGATGGCATCTGACCACAGCTGGGCCACCTGCTGCTGTCCGTTGGGGGAGTAGTGAACGCCGTCCGGCCGGTCGGTCATGTTGTCGAGATCAGGGCCGGGATAAACGTTGTAATTAGCCCGGTTGATGACCTGCGCCTGTGCATCACGGACATTCTGGTAACGACCGCTTACATACGATGACGTAGCGACGAGCATCGCCAGATTAGGTTTACTGAACTCCTGTCGCACTTTATCGATTACGCCAAAATAATGCGTTACGATATCGTTTGTTGCATTGCCCCGGTCATTTTCGCCGTGATGGATCAGTACCGATCGAATGCCTGTAGCCGGTACGTACAGGTTCATTATATTACGAATATTAACGTAGGGCATCCGAATGGCGTAGTTGATAAAGAAGTGGCTGAAAGGAATGTCATAGGCTGACTTGTAATTCACTTCCATGTTCGTACCGCCGAACCCGCCGTTATAGATCAGAACCGGTACGTTGATTCGCTGTACTAACAGATCACCCATCTTTCCCCAAAACCAGCTGAATCGAGCAAACGGAGACAAACCGCTGTATGTCGCTAACTGACTGAAAACAAGGCCGGGTAAATAGTTCGTGCTGGCCGTTTGTTCGTACGCCTGGAACTCCGGTGTCGACTGATCAAGCGGTACAACCGTAACTCGGTCGTCGGTGGCTCCGTCGATAGTAGGGCAGTAATCAGTATTGTTGATGATACAACTGGAGCCTTGTGCGTTGGAATGGCCGATAATGGCGAAGACTTCTCCGACACCAAACCGCTCAATCGCATCGGTAGCGACGACCTGCCCGTTCTGGCGACCGCGTACTTCAATCCGGTACCAGCCGCCACTGATTTGCAGCGTGCCATTGAATTGACCATTGATCGGATTGGCCTGAAGCGTTACCCAGTTCGTTGTCGTACCCTGCCCCGCCGAGCGAGCTACGGCTCTGGCTTCGACTGTATCGAGTAGCTGTGCATAACTGCCGGCGATCTGCACAGTAGCCTGATTGCTGTTGTTTCGCTGGACGATCATCCGCTCGATGGGGTAGGTGACATCGAGCTGAGCCACGGCGGGAATACAGCTTAAACAAGTTAGGGCACAGCATAGCCCTAGGTGCAGACGATTAAGTAATTGACGAGTCATAAAGAAGATAAAGTCGCAACAGTCACCATAAATCAGAGCAGGCATTGTGCCAGATAATTGGCCCCCCCGGTTGATGAGACAGCTTTCTTGATTATACGGTATGTCAAATATATTAGATACCTGTGTCTGCTCTTACTATGTTACTGTTTGAGGAGAAAATTAATTACTGTTAAAGAAATGGTAACGCCTACTTATAGCATATGACGGTGTTGCAGAATGCTTTGTAGTATCATAGGGAACTAGTCATTACTGCGCATTATCCGCAAGCTGACTACTGCTGAAATTGCTGCGCAATTTACTGGTAAGTGATTGATTTTCAGTGGAAAACTTCGAATAAGGAAGGGTGATCATTTGTTTTTCCTAAACCTTTCTTTTACTTTGTCTAACGAAGGAAAACGCCAGCCTTCGTTGACCGGCTAATGAACTTTGATGACGAAGACGACGAAGATAACTTCATGGATTGGGACGGCTTCGACGAAGACTACGATCCGGAAGAAACACGGGCTGAAATGGAAGCCGAAAACAAGCGAATTCGGAATCTGCCCATTCTGAGAAAGGCTAATGAAATAATGGAGCTGACACAGGCCATTGTCGAAACCATTAACAAGGAAGATGATGTGCTGATGATGCATGAGCAGATGCTGGCTAATGCAATGATGCTGGCCCCCAAAATCGTGGGCGCTGAAGGCGGTGATCTATATACGCTGCGTATGGAGAACGCTGTCATTATCAAAATGCATGCTCGTGAACTGCTGGCGCAGACCTCCTATTGTAAAGCTGAAAAGCTGGCGACACCGGCTTACCTGAACGTATTACGTGACGAGATCGAACAGTTCCGACTGCTGTTTGTCGATTGGGTAAACGGGTTCGATAAGGATAACGACGCTCCCGATGACTGGGGGTTATTCTACTAGTACTTTACGACTGATAAGCCCCCGGTGTCTGTAACGGATGTCGGGGGTTTCTTTTTTTGTCCGATGTCGTCTTGTCATACAAGCCATGACGAGACAGCAAAAGCAATATCTTTGCTTATACGTCATACTAATTGGTTGCGTTTATGACCCTTTCTCTCCTTACTCATCGTTGTATTCGTCACTATATAATGGCAACGATTCTGTTGCTATGGTTGCTGGGACTTGCGGCTCAGGCTTGTGCCGCGACCGTTACGCAGGCGGGCAGTACCACCGCAGTGCCAGCTGCCACGCTAGTACTCAGGCCCACGTCGGTAAGCGTTTGTCTGGGCAGCCCGGCTTCGCTAACGGCAACTGGTTGCCCAACAGGTGGAGTACTCCGCTGGTCGACGGGGCAGTCGACAGCGATCGTTAGTGTGACGGCCAGTCAGCCTACGACATATACGGCTACCTGTACGGTTAGTGGTACGGCCACAATGGCAACGGCAACGGTTACACCCGTACAGGCGGTGACGTTTACAGCCGGTCCCGGTTCAATCACGGTCTGCGAGAACGTTCCGGCTATATTGTCGGTAGCACTGGCCGATGGTACGTCAGGGCAACTGGCCTGGTACGGTGATGGCAATCGAATTCTGAACAATGCCACGGCGTCGACAGCCGAACTGCGCATTCCATTCGTACAAACCTTTAATACCGGGAACTACTACTTAACTGCTACGAATGCCTGTGGGACAACAACCAGCCGGACGGCCCGTATCACCGTACCGCCCTCGATCACCGTCAGTGCAGTTGCTACGCCGACCAGTTGCGCAAGTCAGTTTACGGGACAGATCAGTGTAACGGCGACGGGGGGAACCGGCGCAAAGCAATATCAGCTTAACGGACAGGGGTTCCAGGATCAGAATACATTTATCAGTCTACAGGCGGGTACATATACGGTTGGCGTTAAGGATATACTGGGTTGTCTGGCTAATGCAAGCGTAGAAGTCAAGCCACCAACGGCCATGAACCTGTCCATACGGACGGTCGATACACGCTGCTCTGGCGGCACGGATGGCGGGTTGATCGTTAGCGTGGCGGGGGGGGCGGCCCCATACAGCTACCAGATCAATGGGACAGCGGCTCAGCCCAGCGGCACATTCACCGATTTAAAAGCAGGTAGTTACACGCTGGTCGTGACCGATCAGGCGGGCTGTGTCACGGCCCAATCGGCCCTTATTGGCTCGCCCGCTGCGTTTGATATACGAACGACGATTCAGCCAACCCGCTGCGCCGGATCCGCCGATGGCAGCGTTACGATTATCGGCGGTAATGGCACCGGCCCGTTTCAATATCAGCTGGGTAATGGGACCTACCAGACGGGGACGGTTTTTACCGGGCTGGCCACCGGATCGTATGAGTTTACGGTTCGTGACCTGGTTGGCTGCACCCTAAAACGAACTGTTGCCGTACCACAACCGACGGTGCTTTCACTGGCGGCCACCGTACTGCCCGTGAGTTGTAAAGGCAACGCCAGCGGGTCAATCACCGTCCGCAGCACAGGCGGGACGGAGCCTATTCGCTATCAACTGACATCGTCGCGGGTTGTGCAGCGCAGTCCTGTATTCGGTGGGTTGGCGCTGGGCGAGTACACGGTTGTTGCAACCGACACGAATGGCTGCACAGCCTTACTATCCATACCCGTTGGAAAAGCGGACCCGATTCGTTTGCAGGCGACAACACAGGTAGCGAAATGCTGCATCTGCCCGACGGGGGTTGTGTCGCTGACGAGTACAGGCGGTTCTGGTACTACACGAACATACCAGCGTTTGGGGCAGAATGCACAGACCACCAATCAGTTTGGGAATCTGATTCCCGGTACATATACCTTCCGGATCAGCGATGAAGCCGGCTGCACCGATTCGGTGGCTGTGTTCGTCGGTGATGCATCGGCGTTGTCGCTAACTGTCGGTACTGTGAAAGATGTGACTTGCGCGGGTGGTACCGATGGGGAAGCGGCCGTACAGATTGCAGGCGGTACCCGTCCGTTTACGTTTTACTGGCAAACACCCCGGCGCGATACATTACAAAACCGGGTTTTCAATCAGACCGGCCTGACCGAAGGAACGTATACCGTCAGTGTACGCGATAGTAATCGATGCACAACGTCTACGGCATTCGTCACGCTGAAGTCACGCTTTCCCGTTCCGGAAACGCCCGTCGTGTCGCAAACAGGTGGTACACTTCGCGTAACGGAAACGCCCGGTATTCAATGGTATGTCCAGCCGACCGGCGCTGCTTCGGCAACGGCTATTACGAATGCTACGTCGACGACGCTGACGCCGTACCAGAGTGGTCGCTATTACGTCGTTGTTACGCAGAATGGCTGTGCGTCACCGGCATCCAACGCGATCGCCTTCGTGCTGACGGCGATTACTGAGCCTGGTACCGGACTATCGGTCCGGGTACTGCCAAATCCGGTCGGTACCCACCTGCGGCTCGAAATTGAGCAGGATAGCCGACAGGCTATTGCGTTAACGGTACATGATGCTGCCGGCCGGGCTGTTCGTCAGTTTACCATCCCCGCTTTTGTTGGCAAACACCAGGTCGAATACCCGCTTCCCGACCTGCCCGCCGGTACCTATCTGCTCAAAGCCGAAGCCACCGACCGTCAGACCGTGATGAGGATAGTAAAAGAATGATTGAGTGGTAGAATGATTGATGCGTTAGCCTATTCAACCACTCAATCATTCACTCAATCGTTCGGTACGGCTAGTGCTGTTGTTATCGGTTGCCCGAAGTTGGGCGTACCATCCGTGTTCCAGGTGAAGGGCTGCATGTGTGGGGCGCGTCTGTTGCCGCAGCCGTCGGTAGCAGAAGGGTTGGCGTGGTAGATCATCCAGTCCTGCGCGTTTGGGCCGGTCGTTCGGAAAAAGCCACCGTGGCCAGGTGCGTATACACCATTTGCCGGTGACTGTACGAAAACCGGTTGCTGGCTTTTGATCCAGTTGGCCGGGTTAAGTAGATCACCCTCACCGTTGAACGTAAGCAGGCCCATGCAGTAGTCGAGCCAGCAGGCATTTGCCGAATAGATGATGAACAGTCGGTTGTCGTGCTGCAGAAATTCCGGCCCTTCATTCACGTAAACCTTGGGTACTTCCCCATTCTTTTGCCAGTCAGTCGGGACGTCACCGTGCCGCTCCCACGGTAGTTCGGGCTGCGAGATCAGTACGCGGTCGCTACTGATCGTCCATGGGTTTTCCAGCCGGGCGATGTAGATGTTTTGCTGCCCGTTGGTGGCACCTGCCCAGCCTGACCAGGTAGCGTATAACTGCCCGTTGTAATCGAGTACAGACATGTCAATGGCCCAGTGATCGCCTTTGTCGCTGACCTTCCCTTTCATCGTCCAGTCGCCCTTCATCGGGTCGGGCGACGTGTTTTCGATAACCCACATGCGGTGGCCAATATTGTTGATCGAATCAGCCGCGAAATACACGTACCATTTCTCATTAAATCGGTGAATTTCGGGCGCCCACAGGTCGCGGGCGTACGGTGTTCCGGCAGGGGGTGTATAAATCACTTTCGACTCCGCCTGCCGTAAGTCCGCCATATTTCGAGTTTTCCAGAGCGTCAGGTTACGGCCCGTCGTATTCATATAATAGTACCAGCCATCATGCGCGAGCACCCAGGGATCGGGTCCGGAATCTTTAACCGGATTCGTGAATGTGCGTTGTGCCAGTACGGATGGTGCTGACGTGGAAAGTAACAGGATAACAAAAAAGAGGAGGATACGCATGGCTTTAAGAGTTCGTTTTTGGTTAGTCCGTTGAGTGGATCATGCGTACCGAAAACCCGAATCCAGGCGCTGTATACTGTACTGACTACCAAAACACCGTTGAAACGGGCGTAACGGGAACCGACGGGCCTGCGGGCGATGCGTCGACGGGGGCGGGGGCAAGGCCAGGTGTAGGGCGCTTGTTACTGAATAGCCGATTGAATGAACGTGTGTACAGCAAGCTTAAACCACCGCCCGTCGAGATGGTAGCGCTGGCGATGTTGATCTGGTTTAGAATGCTTTGCTGGTTGCGGTTATATACTTTTGCCCGCAGCCGCCCGTCCGACGTTAGCCAGTATTCCAGTGTCCATTCGCCCAGCAGGCTGGCGGTGTTATACTGGTTTTGCCCGTATGTGAAGCCTCCGTCACGGCTGATACGCAGCCGGTCGTTCAGCAGCCGGTACGAAAAGCGCAGTTGCAGGTTGTTGAGCAGGTTTTCGTTTTGCGTTAGCGTGTTGCCCGTAAATCCGCCGAACGACAAACCAATGTCGAGATTATCATTCAGCGACGAAGCCAGTCGACTAATCTGATTTGACACCAGCTCGCTCACGCTGTTAGCTACCCCTGCGTTGACCTGTCCCTGATCGAACAGACTCGTTCCTTCCGGCAGTAGCTGATTGAACAGCAAAATACTGCTCACCTGTCGCGTCAGTTCCTGATCGTTGCTTTGCAGCCGTGACTGAAATGCTGTTACCGCCTGGCGGAAATCAGAGGTCGACGGATAATCTTTCACGTCGACATTGTACGTGATGGCGGGTGAACCCAGATCACCGTTTATTTTGATGACCAGATCGACCGGATACCGGCGTGTCTGATCGGCACCCCGGCTACCGGTTGGCAATAGGGGCGATAGTGAGGTGTATTGCGTGTAAGCCGCCGTTACATCCAGCAAAGCACCGTAGGGGTCGCCCGTCCAGGTGATACGGCTGTTGGGGCGTATCTGAAAGCGCTTATTGATGACGTTTTGGAAAGTAAACGTGTAATCTCCTTTCTGAATCGCGTAGGTGCCGGTCATCGAGAAGTCGCCTTTCGTGTCGACCCGCATCGCGATCAATCCTTGCCCATACGCCTTGATGATGTCGCCTGTTTGCTTGTCCAGCTGAATTTCGCAATACGCATCGGGTGTGATGTTGAAATTGAAATCCATCATAATCCGTGACAGATCGAGGCTACCCGGCCGCTCGTCGGGGGGGAGGTCAGCTCCCGGCTTCGGCGTAGCATGGCTGACGAACCGAATCTGATCGTCAGACGATACTGACGCGGCTCCGTCAAGTGGGATATAGATGCGCGTTCCTTTATTGCTAGCTACGTTGGCGCGAACGGCTAGGTTGTCGAGCGGTCCCGTTAGTTCTGCCTTTCCGCTGATTACGCCTTGCCCGTAGAACACGTCGTTGTCGGACACCGTAGTATTCATGATGCGGAAATTGCTGAAGTCGGCGTCGAAGCGCAGATTGACATCCCGGAACCCGTCGTGGTAAACACCTCCGCGCAGCAAAGCCGTATTGCCGTCGGGATCACGGAGTGTCAACCGACGGGTAATGATTTCATTCTCGCCAAAGTAGACCTTGTCGTCGAACGTGAAATCGGTCTTGAGGTAATCGAAGCGCCCGCGTCCGTTTTGCAGACTTAGTTCACCTTTCAGAACAGGAGCAACAGGCCTGCCTTTGATGGCAATTTGCCCGGCTGCTGTGCCCCCCAGATTGGAGAACAGCCCTTTCGTGAACGAGTCCAGAATAGCCAGGTCCGCATTGGTAACAGTCGCGGTCAGGTCCAGCGGATTAGTTGTTTGGGTTGGCGTGTAGTTGCCTAGAATCGTTAGTACATCGGACCCGCTGCGCCGTAGCCGCGCGTCGACGTTTAGCTGCTGTAACGCCTGATCCCACTCGGCTCGGCTCTGCAAATCGCCGAATAGCGTACTATCATAGGCCAGCGCTGTTATATCAAACTGACTTTCGAGGATGGGGGTCTTGTATATGTTTCGGACCGACGCTTCCCCATTCAGCGTGCCGCCCAGTTTAGTGTTTAGCACGGAGTTGAGCGATTGAAGCCGGAACGCCGTAGCTGCCACATTCAACACCTCGCTTGAATCGGCCGACAACCGGCCCGCTGCCTGTATGCGCTGATCCTGATTCGCAACCGATAGGTTCCGGAAGGTGTATTCATCGCCTACTTTCCGAATCAGACTTTCCGGGTTCAGGGTCCAGTCGCCGTCGAGAACGCGGAGCTGTGATTGCCGGAACGTCAGGTCAATGGCGTCGCCTTTAAAACGCAATTCGCCGTTCAGGGCGGCCCGGTTGCTGCTACCTACTTGATCGATGCTGGTGGTGAAGTCGATATGATCTGTATCCCAAAACCCTTCGGCCTGTAAGTTGCGCGTGGGCAGGGCTTTGCTGAACGTTTGCCACGTTGACGACAAGACGGCGGAAGACAGTACCTGTGGGGCAAGCGTAAACTTCGACGTTGTTAAATCCAGATCGGTCGGTCCAAAGCCAATCGAGCCGAAGCGCAGGGAGTCGGTGTGAACGGTGGCCGTTAGTAAGGCCGTATTACCGACCGTGAAACGGCCTTCAAGTCGGGTTTCTGGCGCAACGTGCATCGTTGGCGCCAGAAACGCAATCAGTGGCGCGATGTCTTTCGAGATTGTCTGGTAATCGATGCTGTACTGGGCCAGTGCAGTGCGGGGCAGGCGCTGCTTCTTTCGAGCATAATACGCGTTCATCCCTGCCGCATCGCCCGCAAAAAACAGCTGGTATTCGCGGGCAAGCTGGGTCAGATCGTCGATGGTACGTTGCGGTTGAAAATCACCCTGAAGCCGGGCCGTCAGAAATTCGGAGTCAAGTCCAAAATAACGTTGCGTACTGACAGAGTCGGGCTGGCCCGCCTGCCGGCGTTGCTCTACCGACGATACCAGCGACAGCGTATCGATGCGAAGGGTACGTCGGTTAAGTGTGAGCCGGGCATCACGAAAATAAGCCTGTCCGACTACGTTATCCAACTTGTTGCCGGTGAGCTGTACGTCGAGACTGGTGCTGATCTGTAGCGAATCGCTGACAAAACCCAGCGCCCGCAAATTAGCCTGCTGCACCGTACCGCGCATGTCGTACCGGTTCAGTGATTGCGTAAAATCGAACTCACCGTCGAGGTCGAACGCCAAGTTTGGGTCGCGCAACGACAGCTGGCCGTGGAAGAACGCTTTTTGCAGATTGCCCCGCACGGTTACGTCCCGATAAGTATATCCCTGCCAGCCAAAACGCGCCAGTTGCCCGTTGACGTCGACGCTGGCTTTTTCAAGGCTAGTGCCGCGGCCCGAAAGCTGCGCCTGCCCGTCTACTAACCCGAATTGGCTGGGATCGTCAATCAATAAGCCAAGATTTAGATCCGACGCTTTCAGGTTCGCAACGTAGGTCGTCAGGTCACTGTTTTTGGGCAGCTTCAGGGCAACGTCGCCCGTAACCGTCCCAATTGCTGTGCGGAACGTACCGGTATTTTTGAAGTCGCTGAACGAGCCAACGAAGCGCGTATCGAACGCTACCGTCCCTAGTTTTTGAATGGTTTTGTTGAAGCTCTCGTCGGGATAGTACTGTCGAATGTCAGCCATATTGACGACGGAGGGGGCGAAAGCCAGGTTAACCGTAGTCCGGTCAATATCGGGTAGCCCTTTCCAGGTCAGATCGCCCGCGAGCCGGCTGCGTCCGCCGGGGCCAAAACGTAGGTCGGTACGTTGTAGGCGAAATTCATTGACTGTGCCCGTGAACAGCCCCGACAGGTACCAGGTCTCGTTGAGCCTGCGTAAGTAATCGGAGAAATAGCCGAGGTCTTTCGAGCGAATTTCGCTGTCGTGAAAGCGGGCCTGTATCAGCACGCGGCTGTTAAAGTCGCCGAACGCCGATGGCCGTTCATAGAAAAATGTCAGGCTGTGCCGAATGATGGAGTTGCCGATGTGCGCATAGAGCCGGTCAAAATCCATCGTCTTAGCGCTGTAAAGAAAATGCGTATCGAGCCGCCGGATGCGTAGGCCTGAACCTTTGTCGACGCCGGACAAGTTTTTGATATTGAGCGCAATAGTGTCGCCCAGTATTAAGAACTGACTGACGTTACCCGTCAGATTTTTAAGCGTAAAATGGTTGTAGTCGAAACTATTGCGGTCAGGCATATACGGTTCCCGCGGATCGTCGAGTGTATACGCACCGTCAATAAGCTGAATTTTCGCGATGGTAAACGGTGTGTGCTGATCGGGTACCGACGGGCGGGTCGTATCGGCCGTCAGCTTGTCGATCTGGGCAATGAATTCGTCAAGATTGGTATCGCCGGTGCGCGGATTTTTGATCATCCTTACCGCTGGCTGATATAAGACAGCCCCGTCGAGGTGCAGGTTGTGGGCCGATGAGTCGATCAGATTACGGAGATTATAATCGAGATCGAGCCGCCCGACCTGAATCATAGGCCGCTGTTCACGGTCGAGAATTTTTACGCCTGACAGTGTCAGCGAGTCAAACCATTTAATCGACACGCCGTCAATGCTGACCGGGAATTCCAGCTTCGCCGATAGCCGTTGGGCTACTTCCTGCACAATGCGTGTCTGCACAACGGGGAGCTGTACGGCCAGTAAAAGCGCAAATGCTATCCCTACTACCGCCAGTACGAGGTAGAGTAGGGTTTTGGCGAGTATAGCAAAAAACTGGTGCATTCAGGACGGAATTGCCTAAAGTACAAGGAATTAGCGTGCTGGAAAAATGACTCTATCAACCGGCACGCAGTGTACCGAATAGACAACCTACCTTAGCAACGGTTTAGTAGCCAGTTCCATTGTTTTTTCAATAAACTGATATGAGCCCGTCAATAGTTTGCTGATTTGCATAATTGTTCCGCTTGTTTGATGGAGCGTTAGGCTACAACTATACGGACAACGTGTCGGTTATCGACAGCCATAGTTCAGGAAGCCCAAAATTACAGATCAATGCCTAAACAATGCGTTGAATCTTAATCTTGGATCGGCGTAGTACAAGTAAATCAGCAAACGCATGGCTATGCAGCCGGTGATCAACCCTTAGATAAGGCAGATCAGTATTACCCGTCGCCAAAGCCGCTTTATCTGTTATTTTTGTGCGTGATTATTTTAGCCATTGAATCGTCGTGCGATGAAACGTCGGCGGCCGTGCTGGTCGACGGCGATATGCGTTCCAACGTTATTGCAGCCCAGCTGATTCACGAGCAATACGGGGGCGTAGTGCCCGAACTGGCGTCGCGGGCGCATCAGCAGCATATCTGGCCGGTAGTCGAACGCGCGCTGACCGACGCCAACGTTGCCAAAACCGATCTCTCTGCGGTAGCCTTCACACGAGGGCCCGGATTGCTGGGATCGCTGCTGGTTGGCGCTTCGTTTGCCAAGGCACTAGCCCTTGGGCTGGGCATCCCGTTGATCGAAGTCAACCACATGCAGGCCCATGTGCTGGCGCACTTCATCGACGATCCCGAGCGCCCCGAGAAGCCAACCTTTCCATTTCTTTGCCTGACCGTTAGTGGAGGTCATACGCAGATCGTACGCGTCGATGGTGCGCTGGCAATGCATGTGATCGGACAGACAATGGATGACGCCGTGGGGGAGGCCTTCGATAAATCGGCTAAGCTGCTTGGATTGCCGTATCCGGGCGGACCACTGATCGATAAGTATGCTGCCGAGGGAAATCCATTGGCGTATCGTTTTCCCATGAGCGAGATGCCGGATCTGAATTTTTCGTTCAGTGGTATCAAAACGGCTATTCTGTACTTTCTGCGTCAGCAAACGAAAGACAATCCTGACTTCATTCAGCAACACCTGCCCGACATCTGCGCGAGCATTCAGCATACGCTGATCCAGATGTTGCTGACGAAGCTGAAGCGGGCCGTCCGCGAAACGGGTATCGCCCAGATTGCCATTGCGGGTGGTGTGTCGGCCAACCGGGGGTTGCGTACTGCCCTTAGCCAACTAGGGCAGGAACAGGGCTGGCAGATTTTCATCCCGCGCTTCGAGTATTGCACCGATAACGCAGCTATGATTGCTATGGCAGCCAAGTTTAAATTCGAGCAGGGCGATTTTGTCGACCAGACTGTTAGCCCGCTGCCACGACTAAGTTTTTGACGCAGTGCACGGTATTCAGTTTACAGTTTACGGTAAGCTGACGCGAGCCATACTCCGCATTGCCTGCCGTAAACTAAATACCGAATACCATAAACCTTAGACCACAAACCGATAGTATGTTCCTGTCTGCACTATACATTTACCCGATCAAATCGTTAGGCGGAATCTCGGTTGATGAAGCTGTGGTTGAGCCCAAGGGATTGCGATATGACCGACGTTTTATGCTGGTCGAACCCAATGGGGAATTCATCACACAGCGGAGTCACCCGATCATGGCGCTGATTGACGTTCGTATCGATGACGAGACGCTGCTGGTGTGGCACCGGCATTATCCCGACGACGTACTGACGTTACCGCTGGAAGGGCCGATGCCAAACACGGGCGAAGTCATAGCCGTGTCGATCTGGGATAGTAAGGATGTGCCAGCGAAGACGGTCAGCGCGGAAGCCGATGCCTGGTTTTCGCGCGTGCTTACGATGCCCTGCCGGCTGGTATACATGCCTGACAGTACGCATCGACCTGTCGACGAGCAGTATGCCCGGCAGGACGATCTGGTCAGCTTTGCCGATGGCTACCCATACCTGCTCATTGGACAGGCATCGCTCGATTATCTGAATCAGCGCGTCATCTCCGAGGCTAATCCTGACCCAATGGAAATGGCACGCTTTCGGCCCAATCTGGTTGTTAGTGGAAGCGGCCCCTATGAAGAAGATAGCTGGGCTGAGTTTCAGATTGGCGATCATACGTTTTACGGCGTAAAACCCTGCGCCCGCTGTGTATTGACAACGATCGACCCGGCTACAGCGCAGAAGGGACGCGAACCGCTGCGAACATTAGCCACGTATCGGCAGTATACACACAAGATTTTGTTTGGCCAGAACGTGCTGCCTGATTCGTCAGCGTCGGGCTTGCTACGGGTTGGTCAGCCAATTAACGTCGTCGTACGTCAGAAACCCTGGCTGACTCCACCCGTTGATCTGGTTTAGTAATTAAGGTTTACACAATCAGCTTTGTTTACCCTACTTCGTAACGCTTATTACCTAAGTGCACCGGTTGTGCTGGGTGCAGTGCTCTCCAATCGGCTGGCCGCCCGCCTGTCTGACGTTGACCCTATTCACTGGGCTACGCCGGTCGTGCTGGCGCTGGTCGTCTACATCATTTACACAGCCGACCGACTTTTTGATGTCCGTAAGCTGGGGCATATAACGCCACTGTCGAACCTGACAGCCCGCCACCGTTTTCATCGGCTCCACGAAACGCAGCTCTGGTGGTCTATTATCGCGTCTGGTTTAGTCGCACTAGTGCTGGTCTTCTTTCTCCCCTGGTCAGTGATCGAGTTCGGGCTGGTGTTAGGTGCTGTCTGCGCAGCCTATATCTGCGTCGTGTTTTCGC
>JAKONH010000491.1 GCA_022702045.1 Spirosomataceae bacterium | reverse complement strand
GGCGTCGGCAGTGCTGGGCGAATACGAACGTATCGAAGCCAGTGCCGACGCCATTGCGCCCGTTGTAGCGTTGGCCCACTACCAGAAGTAAGCGTACAGACCAGCTACGACCAGCAGTACCATCGTTGCGCCAATGGCAAAGCTAGGCGCAACTTTGAACATACTGGAATCGATTTCCAGTCCTTTCGTACTTGGTTTCTGCATACCCAGTACGAACATAACGGCTATGCAGATCAGAAATACGAAGCCCATCGTATCGAGGAACGGGATAGTATACACACCGTCGGCACCTTGTACGGCGAAGCCCAGCGGAGCCAGAAACGACAGGTCGACAGCACCCGGCAGCACGTATTTGAAAAACAGTGACAGCAGGAAACCACCCACGATCGCGAATAAAGCGCCCGCCGAGTTGGTCCGCTTCCAAAAGAAGCCCATGATAAAGGCGGCAAATACGCCCGGCGATACCAGCCCCGTCATTTCCTGAATGAACTGGAAGCCGCCTTTTTTGTCGATACCCATAAACGGCGAAATCAGAATCGCCAGAATCATGGCTACGACGATCGTGATCCGGCCAATGTTGACCAGCTTGTAGTCGTCGGCTTCAGGAGCGATGTATTTCTTGTAAATATCGAGCGTGAAGATGGTCGAAATCGAGTTGGCCTTACCCGCCAGCGAGGCCACAACAGCGGCAGTCAGCGCGGCAAACGACAACCCTTTTAGCCCCGTCGGCAGCAGGTTTAGCAATACCGGATAGGCGTGGTCTTTATTCACTTCACCGGTCGCGTCGAGCATCTCACTGTGAAACAGTCCTTTCTGGTACAGCGTATAGGCCGCGATGCCAGGCAGCACGACAATGATCGGCATGAGTAATTTCAGCAACGCAGCAAATAATATCCCTTGCCGGGCTGTCTTCAGATCGGCACCGAGCGCCCGCTGTGTAATGTACTGGTTACACCCCCAATAGTTCAGGTTTACGATCCACATACCACCGATTAGCACCGTCAGGCCAGGCAACGATGCGTAAAAGGGGTGGCCTTTCGGGAAGATCATCTGGAAGTGGTCCGCCGACTGTGTCAGCATGATGTCCAGTCCGTTGGAAACGCCTGACGTACCATTCTGCGTAGACACAAGGTCGATCGCCAGATAGGTCGTTGCCAGACCGCCCAGAATCAGGAAAAACACCTGAATAACGTCGGTAAAGCCGATTACTTTCATTCCGCCGATAGTAATGATAACGGCAAATACGGCCAGCCCGATCATACACAGCGTGAAGTTGATGCCGGAGATGGTCGACACAGCGAGTGCCCCCAGAAACAGAATCGACGTCAGATTTACCAGTACGTAGAGAAACAGCCAGAAAATGGCCATAATCATCGATACCGTATTGTTGTAGCGCTGCGTCAGGAACTGCGGCATGGTGAAGATGCGGTTCTTGAGGTAAATCGGCATAAAAAATACCGCTACCACGATCAGCGTAGCTGCTGCCATCCATTCGTAGGTCGCAATGGCCAGTCCCATGGCGAACCCATCGCCCGATGCACCGATAAATTGCTCGGCAGAGATGTTAGATGCGATTAACGATGAGCCGATAGCCCACCAGGTTAGTGATCCTTCGGCCAGAAAGAAGTCGGTCGTCGACATCTGGGTGGTCTGCTTTCGCCGGTAAATCCAGACACCATACGAAGCAACAATGATGAAATAGAAAAAGAAAACAATGTAATCTAGTGCCTGAAGCTTTTGCATGGCGGGTTTGAGAGGCAGGTAGCTATAAACTGATTTTTATACGAGTTGACGTATTCCGAGTCGAAAGATAAGGATTTGATGAAATTTCGACGGATTATTTGCTCAAACTGCAATGCAATCGGTTGAAATCAGAGAACAACAGCCCGGTTACCAGCGATAAAGACCCGGTCGTTAAAGACTAGTTTGAGTGCCTGCGACAGCACGATTTTCTCAACGTCGCGCCCTTCCATCGCCATGTCCCCCGCCAGTTGCCGGTGATTGACTTCCTTGACATCCTGCGCGATGATCGGCCCTTCGTCCAGATCGTTATTGACAAAATGCGCCGTCGCCCCAATAATCTTGACGCCCCGTTCATACGCCTGCCGGTAGGGATTGGCTCCGACGAATGCGGGTAGAAACGAATGGTGAATATTGATAATTCGGTTGGGGTAATGCCGCACAAATTCCGGCGTTAGCACGCGCATGTATTTGGCCAGTACCAGGTATTCGGGTTCGTAGATCGCCAGCGTCCGCAGAATAGCTTCTTCGTGCTCGTCCCGGCTTCTACCTTCGTGGGATACATAATGGAACGGAATACCGAACTTACTGACCAGCCCCTGCAACGAATTGTAGTTGCTGACCACGGCCAGAATATCGGCATCCAGTTCATCGAACGCGTACCGAATCAGTAGTTCGGCCAGGCAATGGTGCTCTTTGGTCACCATCACCACGATACTCTTCCGGCGCTTGGGGTTGAGCCGAAACGTGATTCCCTGCGCATCGGTCTGCGTCGATAACGTTTCATTCAGGTCCTGCAACAGGGCTTTGTTGTCGAACGACCCCTCGAACTCGGTTCGCATGAAGAACCGGCCCATCGGGCTGACGTATTCGTCGTTATGAATCACATTGAGCCCGTGCCGAAACAGAACGCCCGTCACATGGTGAATCAAGCCCTTCGCATCCGGGCCATCCATTAGTAAAATATGCTTATCCAATTCCGCCATGACAGACCAGTAAGAAAGTC
>JAKONH010000483.1 GCA_022702045.1 Spirosomataceae bacterium | reverse complement strand
CCTCAACGGTGATTTCCAGCCTTTTCTGGGTTGGTTATTGGCTGCTTTTTGTCTGGCTCCTGTCGAATTTTCTGCCCTACCGGGCTGCGGTGCCCATCGCTGCGGTGACCGTGGCGACCCAGGCTGGAGTGGCCTTCCTGAACGTGCGCTACCTGATCCCAACGTACCTGAAAAAAGGCCACTACGGACGCTACAGCCTGCTGGTGTTGGTCATTCTTATCGTTGTTCCGCTGCTGTCGATCTGGATCAACCGTCACGCCATCACGACGCCCAACCTCCTCGCCGGTAATTCACCCCGGCTCTACCAGTTTGCCCGGCTGGCCTTCCTGTTTCTGCTGGTCATTTTATTTAGTACCACCTATGCGCTGACCATCCATCACCTGCGGGAAAGTCAGCGCCAGACGGAGCGGGAGAAAGAGCAGTTGAGCAGTGAACTGGCCGGGCTCAAAAGTCAGGTCAACCCCCATTTTCTGTTCAATACGCTGAACAATCTGTATACGCTGGCTTACCTCAACGAACCCAGCACGGCGCCCATGATTCTGAAACTTTCGGAGCTGATGCGGTATATGCTCTACGAATGCCACGACGACAAAACCCCGCTGGAAAACGAAGTCCGCTTCCTCAATAATCTGGTGGCGATGCAACAGCTCAAATCCGATACGTTTGCCCAGAATCTTCACTTAACTGTCGAAGGCGTGGTACCCCATCACCGCATTGCCCCCCTGTTGCTGCTGATTTTTCTGGAGAATAGTGTCAAACACAGCGACCTCAACCAGAACCCGTCGGGGTACGTCCACATCGCTATTCAGGCGGGGGCCGATAACCAGTTGCGGTTCCGCTGCGTCAATACCAAACGAAGTGTAGCCATCGAATCCACGGAACCGGGCGGTATTGGCCTGGTCAATGTAAAGAAACGGCTGGCCCTGATTTATCCTAATCAATACACGTTGCTGATCAACGACCAGCCCGATCTGTTTACCGTTCACCTAACGCTGCCGCTGACATGACTGCCACCTGCCTGATTGTCGATGATGAATCCCTGGCCCGACGTCTGCTCACGGACTACGTACGAAAAATCCCCGCCCTGGAACTGGCCGGCACCTGCGCGAGTGCGCTGGAAGCCCAGGCGTTCATGCAGGAAAAACCGGTCGATGTACTCCTGCTCGACATTCAGATGCCCGACCTGACCGGGATTGGCCTACTTCAGTCACTCAGTCAGACCCGCCAGCCTGGTCCGGTGACGATCCTGACGACGGCCTACGCCGACTATGCCTTACAGGGGTACGAACTGTCGGTCACGGATTATTTGCTGAAACCCATTTCGTTCGAGCGGTTTTTTCAGGCAATTACCAAAACGCTGGACTTCCTGACCTACCGAAAAACGGTAAGCCAGCCAGTGAATACCCACGCCATTCCCCCGAAAACGAGTGCAGATTATTTGTTTGTAAAAGTGGATTACCGCATCCAGAAAGTCCGCTACGCCGACATCCTGTTTGTCGAAGCGTATGGCGAATACGTCCGTATTCACACCGAAACCGAAACCCTGCTGACCTTGCTTTCACTAAGCCGTCTGGCCGAGTCATTACCCCCGGACACGTTTGTGCGCGTCCATCGATCCTACCTCATCAACCTGACTCATCTCGACAGCCTGCAAGGCAACACCCTCTACATTGGGCGTCAGCAGATTCCCCTCAGCAAAAGCTACCGGGAGTCGCTGACGCAGTTGATCAACCAACGGCAACTGTTTTGAGAAAGCTATCAACGGCTAACCGTGCGTATCGTCTAGTAGTGGCATCTGGCTCCGACCGATAAAATACATCCTAAAATCGCAGTTTATTACTAGCCTTTATCGAAATCTCGGTTCGTCGGAGATACAATGGCTGATGAGCGTGTGATGGCGGCTGACGATGGCTGGCTCGGCTAGGGGCACAACCAGCTTGACCACGATTTTTCGGTTAAAATACGGCTCAATTGAGCGGATGGCATTGCGGTTCTCCGAACGGGTTAAAGGTAAACCACGAGCAACCAGCTTCGTGGGAGCTGGTTGCTCGTGGTTTCTAGTTTCCCTATTGAAATGGATCGAATACCCGATTTAAACAGCGTTCAGGTTAGGGCTGTTTCGGTTCTAATGAAATGATGCACCCCCAACAGGCGGGAACAGTTACCTGCAAGTGAGCCGATTCTACGTTATAAAATCGGCCTGGATTCAACCAGTCTTGCCCCGAAGCGATGCCCTCTACCTGAAGCGGTACCGAAAGATGGATTTCTTTACAAGCCGCATTCACAACGATGGCTACCCGGTGCTGTTGCCAGGTACGCATAAACGCAAATTGCTGGTGGCTGATTAATAGTTGTGTATAATCTCCGTAACGTAATGCGGGGAGATTTTGCCGGATACGAGCCAGTAAACCAATGACGTTGGCTAAATCAGGATGGGGCGGGTTACTAAAAGGAAGTTGAAGGGCGGGCCGCAAAGGGCGATCATCGTTGGCTTGCCTGCTCCCAGCGATTCCCCATTCGCTTCCGTAATAAATGGAAGGAATACCGGGCATGGTAAACAGCAATACATGCAGGGGATACAGATGAGCCGCGTGAATCAGTGTGCTGGCCAGGCGGTTGACATCATGATTATCCACGAAGTTGTACAGCAATAGCCCTTTGTATATTCCATCGGCACCAAACTGGCGATTTAACGAATACGCGATCTCAAAATAATTACGGTCATTGTGGCTGGAATACAGGCCCTTAAAGCATTCGTAGTTGGTAGTAGCATCGAGTTGTCCTTCATGAATCCAGTTTCGGTAATCGCCATGAATCACTTCGCCCATCAGCCAGAAGTCAGCCTTCTTTTGTCGACAGAAGTCGGCTAACGCTCGTTGAAAATCCCGATCCATCACATCAGCCGCGTCTAACCGAAGACCGTCGAGGTCAAATTCCTCAATCCACATCGCTACGGCGGCAAAAAGGTGTGCCCTTACATCGGGATGAGACAGATTGAGTTTCACCAGATCATAGTATCCATTCCAGCCTTCATAGGAAAAGGCATCGCCGTATGGACTGCTACGGCCAAAATCGATCCCGCAAAACCAGTCTCG
>JAKONH010000458.1 GCA_022702045.1 Spirosomataceae bacterium | reverse complement strand
ACACCTTCGGCCAGCGACACGATCTTGTTGTTGTAGGTCGTGAATGTCAGCGTACCCGTCAGGCGAAGGTCGCTCGATACGTCGACGGTGCTTGAAGCCGCGATGTCAAGACCCTGGTTACGCATCTTAGCGATGTTGATCGCCGGGGGCGTTCCCAAACCCGCCGTACCCGCCAGTTCGAGCGTATACAGCAGATCGCGTACTTCTTTGTGATAGTAATCGACTGTCAGGTCCAGCTTGCCTTTCCACAGGCTGGCGTCGAATCCGATGTTGGCATTAATATTTTTCTCCCAACGGGCATCCGGGTTACCAATGCGCGTCCGCTGAAAGCCCAGTGCGTTCGTTGAGTTCGAGCCGGTGATGGCGTAGTACGACGAGGTCCGGTCGCCACCGTAGGTCGTGTAGGCATTCGCCGGATCGACGTTCAACTGATTACCCATGACGCCGTAACCCCCGCGAATTTTCAGGTCATTGAGCCAGGTCAGGCCGCCCATGAACGACTCCTGCGAAATACGCCAGCCCGCACTTACGGCCGGGAACCAGCCGTACTGATAGTTCAGGAAGCGGGACGAACCGTCGCGCCGGATCGTTGCACCGAATAGGTACTTGTCTTTCAGGTTGTAATCGACCCGGCCGATCAGCGAGAAAAGTGCGTCGGAATAACGGTTACTGTAGTTGGTCGGCGTTCCTGCGCCCGTCGACAGGTTCGTGAAGTTCGGATCGAACGAGAAATAGTTCTGTGTGCTACCACCCACGTTCCGGCCCCGGTTCTGATAAGCTTCCGTGCCCACCAGGACTTTCAGGTCGTGCGTATTATTGAAGTTGTGCTGATACTGTACCGTGTTAGTCCAGGTCCAGTTGTTACCGCTGTATGTATTTTCGGTATATGAGTTTGTTGTCGTGTTCTCCTGATTCTCATATGTCGGATAGGCGAAAGAGTTGAAGTTGCCCATAAACAGCTCCCCGCCGAAACTGCTGCGTGCCGTGAAATCTTTCAGGAAGTCGACTTCGGCGTACATATTCCCGAACAGGCGATTGCTCAACCCCCGGTTGTTGCTGGTCCGCTGCTGAACAGCGACCGGGTTTGTGGCGTTACCCAGCCCTTGTCCGAAGCCACCTGCATAATTGCCCGCAATATCGTAAACCGGAATGATCGGCTGTTCCCGGAACGCCATACCAATGGCGCTACCTTCTTGGAGAGCATTGATCCGTGGGTTATCAGTCACCGAAAAGGCCAGGTTTTCACCCACGCGGATGTTGTCGCGGATGTTGTACTGACTGTTCGAGCGGATTGTGTAGCGCTTCAGGTACGTGTTGATTAGTGTACCCTGCTGATTGAAATAGTTAAACGAGAACAGGTAATTGCCCTGCGGACCTCCGCCACTGACGGCCAAGTTGTGGCTGGTGATCGGTGCAGGCTTGAAGATCTCGTGGAACCAGTCGGTACCTGTCTTGTTAGCCCGCGTAATCCGGTAGAACGCGTTGTACTGCTCGGCGCTCGTGTAGTTCGGGTTGACGTTGTACCGCGACGGATCGACCGATGGGTCACCTTCTTTAGCCCCCTGTGGAACAATGTAATCGGGCAGGGTCGGGGTTGCACCACTGCCGTACAGAGGATCGTTGATGACTACGTTCGGGTTAGCGTTGCGCAGCGCGTTGAACTTCAGCTGGGCTGTTTCCTGCGGATTCAGCAGGTTCCAGACATTCCCGCCTTTGGGTATCTGCATGCCGTAGTAGGCATCATACTGTACTTTCACTTTGCCCGTACCGCGCCGGGTCGTGATGATGATTACCCCGTTGGCTGCCCGCGATCCGTAGATCGACGCCGAACCGGCATCTTTCAGTACCTGCATCGACGCGACGTCGTTGGGGTTGATATCGTTGATGTTCTGCGTCGGTACGCCATCGACTACGTACAGCGGCTGGTTGTTGCCAAACGTGTTCAGACCCCGGATCCGTACCTGTGGCGCTTCGCCCGGCTGTCCCGAACCCAGCACCGTTACGCCTGATGCCCGACCCTGCAACTGATTGGTGATCTGCGCGGTTGGTTGTTGCTGCAACTCGGCCACGTTGACCACGGCCACTGCGCCCGTCAGATCTTTCTTGCGTTGCGTACCGTAGCCGACGACAACCACTTCGTTGAGCGATTTAACGTCGGACACCAGCCGCACATCCGGGATAGTCGTCCGGTTATTGATCGGTACTTCCTGCGAGGTGTAACTGATCGACGAGATAACCAGGGTACCGTTTCCGTCGGGGACGTTGAGCGAATAGCGCCCTTCGGCGTCGGTAGCTGTACCCAGATTTGCGGTGCCCTTCACCAGTACCGTGGCTCCGGGCAGACCCGCACCATTTTCATCGAGAACCCGGCCCGTGACGGTAATGGGCGGAACGGGTTTTTCGCCGTTTGGGCTTACGGCCGTGGGGGCTGTGGTGGCGACTCGTTTTAGAATAATCGTTTTTCCGTCGATTTCGTAGCCGATTTGTGCGGGGGCCAGTAAGCGGTCGAGTACGGTCGAGAGTTTTTCGTTGGTGATGGCGATCGACTGCACCCGCTGCGCACCGAAGATGCGTGGGTTATACATGAACTTCACGTCGGCCTGCTTCCCCAGCTGACTAATAGCCTGTTCCAGCGACCGGTTGGTCAGATCGAGGCTGACGCGCCGATTGAGTAATTCCTGACCGTAGCCATCGCTCGCCCGAACAACGGTGGCGAAGGCCGTCACGACCAAAAACAGAGAGCAGCTTATCCGCATGAATCTGAGCAGCCAATGCT
>JAKONH010000114.1 GCA_022702045.1 Spirosomataceae bacterium | reverse complement strand
GCTATATCCTTGGGAATGCAGAAACCGAGCTCACGCAATGCATTCATGCACGTTGCCGCGCAAAGATCGCTACTAATAAAAAGCCCATCCGGGGGCTCATTCATCGTGCTGATGTAGGTAGCTAACTTTATCCCATCCTGGGACGTCAAGTTAGTGGACTTAATCAACGTTTGATCGTCCGGTAAGTGGTTCTCTGATAGAGCAACTTTATACCCGCTGAGCCGATCGGCGTACACGCGACACGTCAAATTTTCACCAACGTACATGATGCGTCGACAGCCCTGCTCAATCAAATGCTTGGTTGCATCGTAGCCCGCTTTGTGATTATCAATCACGATTGTCGTGCAGTGGGGATTGGTCAATACACGATCGAAGAGAATCAGCGGGACGCTCTTTCGAAAAATGGTATCGAAGTGTTTGAGATTCTCCGTATCCGAGGCTAGCGATACCAGTAGGCCGTCCACCCGGCTGTCAAACATCGTTTTCGCGTTAGCCTTCTCTTTCTTAACAGACTCGAGTGATTGACTGATGAGCAAATTGTAGTTGCTTTGATTGGCGACTTTTTCCATGCCCGCTAGTGCCGAAGACATAAACGCACTATCCAGGCGGGGTACAATGACGCCAATCGTGTTCGTCTGCTGACGCCGTAAATTACTGGCAAACATATTCGAGCGGTAGCCCAGCTCCGTGGCCTTCTTGGCAATCTTTGCTTTCGTCTGCTGATTGACGGCCGGATGGTCATTTAACGCCCGACTCACAGTGGCGGCAGACAGGCGAAGTTGCGCTGCGATGTCGTAAATGGTAATTTCTTTAGGCATTTATTCCTCCCGATACAAATGGACACCAGGTACGGCGTAGGCTAATTACTGCGGTTATTCCGGGCCAAACGATCCGCCGATGGCTACTACAAGTATAGCTGATTTTAAAACAAGACTTAACGGCCACGTGTGAAGGGAAATAATACTTTAGATGGAAAATATTGTTATGCAACCGATTGCTACAACAATTTTAAATCGCTTATTTCACACATAATTTAGAGGATAAGCCTCGGGCGGCTTCCAGTAGTTTATCTCGGTACGCTTTAGGATCAAACCTTTCCAGTATGTATGACTACGCCAAACAAGCAAGTAAAGCCACTATGAGACCAGTACTCCCTTACATCTGGCTTGGCTAAGGTCTGCGATAAGGCGGTAAGAAAAGCGTTGTTGACCAAATAAGTAGCTCTATAGAACATGACGACGGATGTATACCCAGTCTAGCGTCGCAATAAGCCTGTGTACCCCGTTAACTCCTATTCCTAGTCAAACCCTTAATTTTCTTATCGCTCATGCGTTACACTTTACCCAAAGACATACCTCAAATCAAGCCCAGACAGTGGGGTATCACTCGTCTGCTACTGCCAGTTGGTTTACTTCAGTTAAGCGCCAGCTTGTCCGGTACAGCGATGGTAAGCCCGGATCGACCGAAACTTGTAGCGTCGCAACCCAGCGTTGTTATAGCTCCAAGTGCAGCATCGGTTGCGTTCGCGCACTTGACTAGCCGAGCGAACGCCGATCGATCATTGACTGGTCGCGTTGCCGGCGAGAACCAGGAGGGTATACCCGGCGTCAATGTACAGATCAAAGGCACCACTCGGGGCACTACCACCGATGCAAACGGGACCTACCGACTCACGATTCCTGACGGAGCCGGTGTCGTTTTAGTATACTCCTATATTGGCTACGCTACTCAGGAACTGTCAGTTGGTACCCGCTCAACGATCAATGTGACGTTGGTATCCGACGACAAAACGCTTAACGAAGTGGTGGTTGTCGGATACGGCACCCAGCGCAAAAGTGATATCACGGGGGCAGTATCCACCGTCAGTGAAGCCACCCTCAAGGAGGTACCGGCACCGAACCTAGTCAATCAATTGAAGGGCCGGGCAGCCGGGGTGACCATTGTCAGTAACGGATCGACACCGGGTTCGCAGGGGCAAATTCGCATCCGGGGAAACCGCACGCTGACCACCAGCCAAAGCGGTGCTGATGCGCTCGACGGACCGCTGGTGGTAGTCGACGGAATTCCCTACAACGGGTTAAACGACCTCAACCCTGACGACATCGCCAACATTGAAGTCTTAAAAGACGCCTCGGCCACCGCCATCTACGGCTCCCGGGGGGCCGGTGGAGTACTACTGGTAACGACCAAACGGGGTAAAACCGGCAAACCGGTTATTAGTTACGATGGCTACCAGAGCGTGACCTCCATTATGGGCAAGTACAATGTCTACAACGGATCCGAGTATGCCCAGTTCAAAGCCGACGCCGCTACCTATAACCGGGCGGCCCCCGGCACGACGGCTTACCCCCTGACCCAAGCCGAGCAGGCTGGTTTAGCCGCTGGCGTGTCGACGGACTGGCAGGATTTGATCTATCAGAAAGGGTACACCACGAATCACCAGTTGAGTGTGCAGGGCGGAACCGAAACCACGCAGTATGGCATGAACGCGGGTTACTTCCGGGAGCAGGGCGTCATCCCAAACCAGAATTTTAGCCGCTACACCATTCGGGCGACCATCGATCAGCGAATTGGTAACCGGGTGCGTGTTGGGCTAAACACGCTGAATACGCTGACCTATACCAATACACCCGGCGGGGGGGGCGTACCCACAAACTTGGTACGGCTCAGCCCACTAGTGCCGGCCTACAATGCCGACGAAACCATAAACCTGTTACCCGCCGTGGGGTCAATCGACGCGCCTAACTACGTGAGTCCGCTGACGTTGATTACCAAGAGCAGTTCTATTCTGGCCCGTGCCCGCAATCTGCGAACCTTTAACAGTTTGTACGCCGAAGTCAATATCATTAACGGGTTACGGTACCGCTTCAACGCCGGGCTGAACTATAGTCAGGGAAACTACAACGGCTACGCGGGCCCACTGACCTACGTCAATACGGCCACCGTGCAGTCCTCCTCCACGGCTAATCTGTCGAATACCGAGGTGTGGAACTACGATTTACAACACCTGTTGTACTATGATAAGGTATTCGCGCAGAAGCATAAAGTTGGCTTCACGGGCTTGTTTGAGGTTGTCAAGGACCACGCCGTCAATAGCGCCTTTAGTGTAACGGGCGTACCCGCCGATTACATTGTCAGTTCCAACTTTGGCCTAGCTAGTGGTACGCCCGTAGCCGACCCGACTCAGCAGTACTTTACCGAGCAGGGATTAATTTCTTACATGGGCCGGGTCAACTACAGCTACGCCGACAAATACCTGCTGACGCTCACGTTACGGCGCGATGGCTCGTCG
>JAKONH010000416.1 GCA_022702045.1 Spirosomataceae bacterium | reverse complement strand
GCGTCGCGGAAGGTGGGGTGGCAGGGTTCGCCGGTATCCAGACTGTTGAAAAAGTCGGCGGCCTGGTGGATAAAGCTATGTTCATAGCCGATGCCCAGGCCAGGTACCCACCATTTGTCCATATACGGCTGGTCGCCGTCGGTGACGTGGATCGACCGCCAGCCGCGTACGATGCCCTCGTCGCCGTGATCGAAGTATTCCAGTCGGTTGAGGTCGTGCAAATCCCAGCGGATCGATGCGTGTTCGCCGTTAATCTCGAACGTATACAGTGCTTTATGACCACGAGCGTAGCGCGTCGACTCAAACAGGCCCAGCGAACCATTCTGAAAGTGGCAGTGAAAGATGCAGGCATCGTCGATACCAACTGGCTGCACTTTGCCCGTCAGCGCATGCATACGCTCTTTCACGAATGTTTCCGTTACGGCCGACACATCGGTAATAGCTCCATTGAGCCACATAGCGGTGTCGATGCAGTGCGCCAGTAAGTCGCCCGTTACCCCAGATCCGGCCGCGTCAACGTCCATACGCCAGGTGCCTGTGCCGCCCTGTGGGACATCAGCGCTGATCGTCCAATCCTGTAAGAAGTTAGCGCGGTAGTGGAAAATGCGGCCCAGTTTGCCTGATTCGATAAGCTGCTTCGCCAGGGTGACAGCCGGAATACGCCGGTAATTGTACCAGACGGTATTGGCGACGCCCGCTTTTCCGACCGCATCGACCATTTGCTGCGCTTCGGCAACAGTACGGGCCAATGGCTTTTCACAGAGAATCATTTTACCCGCTTCGGCCGCAGCGATGGCGATCTCAGCGTGCATATCGTTGGGGGTGCAAATGTCGATCGCGTCAATGTCGTCGCGGGTGATGACGGCACGCCAGTCGGTTTCGATAGATTCGTATCCCCACTGATCGGCGAAAGCCTGTACTTTTTCCGCGTTGCGCGAGCAGACAGTTTTCAGGACGGGCGTATGCAGTAGATCGGGGAAAAAGTTGGGTACACGTCTATAGCCATTGGAGTGCGTGCGGCCCATAAAACCGGTACCGATCAGACCAATGCGTATTTCTTTTTTGGAGGGCATAGCGATAAGGGTTTGTCGTTTACGGTATTCAGCTTTCGGTTCATGGCCAGCTTCCGATGGTAGTCTTCAGTCCACCGAATACCGTAAACCGAATTTATTCTTTCCATCCGTGCTGTTTACGGACGTCGATCATGGTAGCCAGGATATCGTTCCAGGTTTGCTGATTGGTCATCACATTGTTGGGGAACATGCAGCCGTCCCAGCAGATATGCTTGAAGGCTTTTGTCAACTGGCCGTTTTCGTCGCGTAGCCAGTAGCCGGCATCGTGTACTACGTCGAGTTTACCATTCGGGTCGAGCGCCTGACAGTGTCGTCCGGTTTTGTCGTGGGAACCGGAACCGAATACGGTGCCATCGTTTTGTGCGACGTGAAAATCGATGGTCCAGGGGCGAAGGGCGCTGGTCAGTGTGCGCAGGGCCGACTCAAGTGTTGCCCGGTCGGACCAGTCAAAGTCGGGGGGTAGGATACGATCCTGCTCGCGGTTATAGCCCATTGTGTAAAGCAGCGTGTGCGCCATATCGGCCTGAAAGCCCATGTTCGGCCGATTGACTGACTCCAACGTGTCGAGCATGGTTTTCCAGCTTTGCATACCGCCCCAGCAGATTTCACCCTCAGCTGCCAGTCGTTGGCCGTAGTCAGCGGCCACGTCGCAGGCTTGCTGAAACGTTTCGACGATCAGCTTCTGATTGCCGGCCGGATCGGCGTCCCAATCGGTTGGAGAAGCCGACGAGTCGATACGAACGACGCCATACGGGCGGATACCGATTTCTGTCAATTTCTGACCGACGTGGCAGGCTTTGCGCACCATCTCGACAAAGTGGTCGCGTTTGTCTTTGCTACCCATAGCCGAGCCACCCCAGATTGGCGCAACCATCGATCCTATTCTGAGATTGTAGCCCGCGACTTTGTCGGCCATCCGTTTGATGTCATCGTCCGACATATTGACATCCATGTGCTCAAACAGGGCAATATCGACGCCGTCGAATTTTACCCCGTCGACTTCGGCACCAGCGGTCATTTTCAGCATGGTATCGAAGTCGACGACAGGCTCGGAATTCGGTCCTTTACCGACGACACCCGGCCACATGGCGTTGTGCAGTTTGGGGAAGTTATTTTCCATGAAGAATAAGGGTTTTACGATGTAGCCCAGACGTCCACGTCTGGCAGACGCATTACAAACTGTTCATATCTGGATTGCTTGGGCCGAAGTGCTTAAGCATCACGATCGGGTCAGTGGTCGAGTGATTGGTGATCTGCACACCGTCCATCGCTGCCTTTTCACTGACGAAGAACTCGTCGTTGGTCAGTTGGCCGTACCGGATCATGGTTGGCGTTTCGATGTCCCAGACGCCCATCTTGCCGCGCCCCTGCATCATAATCAGGCCATAAGCTGCGCTGTCTTTGATCGTGACGGTCTGACCGGGGAAAACCGTCAACTCTTTTGCGCTGAATGCATCCGATTTATAGCAAACCCATACTTCACGGTAGCCGTCGGCTTCCATCGCTGCTTCATCGCGAACAGGTTTAGGACGCATAAACCGGTTGGTCATCATCTGCGGATCGGTGTTCAGGTCCCAGTCGATGGCTTCCATCAACTGGTCGTAGTTACCGATCTGATCCTTTGGTGTGCCGTTCCAGAGCAGTTCTTCCGGGATAATCGCTTCATTCACCAGCGACTGGTACATCGCAAATACGTCCGACGCTTTCTGAGGTTCGTAGGTACACATACTGCCGGGGGCATGAAGCAGACCGGGGGGGACATCCCAGCCCGTACCCGGTTCAAGCCGGTAAGCCGACGAATAGTTGGTGATCTTGTTGTCGCCCTTCGTGAAGTTTTGCAGGCACTCCTTAATCTGCTCTTCGGTGGTGCCGGGTGCGATGCCGAAAAACGTATAGGGAAAGTCGCCACCGTGGTTGTTGACCTGTGGCGGAAAGTAATAGGCTTCGGGTTTACCCAACTGCCCGATCAGCGCTGCCTGTTCATCGTTATGGTGCAGGTGGTGGGGGAGTGGCCCCATATTATCGAAGAACTTGGAGTACATCGGCCAGCTTTGGTACTCGTTCCAGAGCCGGTCGCCGATTAATTCACCTTTCAGTTCGTCAACGGCATCTTTCAGAAGAAACTGTGTTTCGTTACCCTCATCGTCGGTACAAACGATGTGGCTTAATCCCTCATTCTCGCCGGTAAGTGGACCGTTCTTGGCGGGGGTAGTTGATGAAAACCAGCGTTCGTCGATACCGCCCCGTTCGCCACCCAGCACGTAATAATCGTCGGGATGCAATTTGA
>JAKONH010000385.1 GCA_022702045.1 Spirosomataceae bacterium | reverse complement strand
TGGTCACAGCCGTCTACCAGCATGGATAGGTCGACACGCATCGGTTGCCACATGCTGGCACGTGGCTCATTGGTCTGCTCATGCCTGACTGTGATATAGGCGGCAAGAAGTTTTAGTGACGTATGTTTAGTTCTCATGCGGATAGGGCATAGTGTCATTAAAGGCGGGCCGACGTTCCTATGTCGTACCTGCGTCCACTGATGAACAAACTGCCTGACAGCGATGAAAAAAACGTATGCTTATGCTATCAATTACAGGCAAAATGCCTTCAACTGTCGATTTCGATACATGAACGAAGGAAGTACCTTTTAGACCTGAAAATCTGTAGATTATATTCAATTATTAGTCGTCAAGAAAATACTATCAATTGACTCTTTTTTAGTATGAACGAACCATTTAACAGCATATCTCTACAATTACTATAAACGTATGAAAACTCGTCTGGCTGTCCCTTGTAAATTCTGGCATGAAAACTGACAACTTTTTTATCTGTTTCGGGTATATTTTTAGCCTATATAAAACGTTCTGCTATATAATTTTACCAGAAATTATTGCCGTTGCCCGAGGTTATCCAACATGGGTTTTACTACCGAGTCATTTTTACACAATCATCCGCCGTCGGGACGGCAATAATCGTCGCCATGCCTGGCTCACAGAGATTTTGATAGCCGGCGAAGAAAAAATCAATTTTTTGTATGACTTTCTTAACCATAAGCCTCGTTTTTAAAGCAGGTGATTACAACATTAGTGCACAGGTAACATTTCGTTGTAGTGGTATCACTTTTGACTAAACGATTGATTCCACATCTGGAAACTGTCCATATGCCTTAGCAACTGTTTACAAGTCATTCGTACCATTCCTATCAGCAAAACGACACTACAGATTCGCAACTGTCTGCTCAGCTCTGATGCTACCTGAACAACTGTATGTGCTTGCTCTTTGCGGCCTGATTCTAGTAGCCGGAATCAGTTTCGTTGTTTATAGAAGACAACAGAAAATCATCCGTCAGCTCGTTCAACAGAAACTAAGCGTAGTCGACAAAGTACAGCGGCTCGAACGACTGAACCAGACGAAAGACATGCTGTTCATGCTGATCAGTCACGATCTTCGATCGCCAGTGATTCGATTAAAGCAGCAACTGCATGCGTTGACAGCAGACCGGGAGCCCCCGGAATCGATCTGGGAAAAAATCAGTCAGTTGGAAGAGCAGGTAAATCAATTGGCAACCATGATAACCAACCTGCTGGATTGGTCGGTAGTCCAACAGAATGGCCTACCGACCACTACACAGGCAGTCGATCTTGCCGTCATTGTAGCGGAAGCACTGGCCGACGTAAGCGGTCAACTAAGCCATAAACAGATTAAACTAATCGATCAGGTTAGCGAGTCGACATGGGTCGTTGCTGACCGATATCAGTTGGTTTGTATTCTACGGAACCTGATCGGTAACGCCATCAAGTTTACACCATCAAACGGTTATATAAGGCTATTTACGAAAGCAACGGCCGAAGCCAGACTGGCACTGACCATTAAGGACACGGGTATTGGCATGGACGCCGACCAGGTATCGCGCCTGCTGTCGGACCCGGTTATCCGACCAGGCACAGCAGGCGAACGAGGTATCGGACTGGGCTTACAGCTATGCCGCGAATTTTTAGGAAGCGACCCCGATGCCCTGCAAGTACTAAGTCGACCTGGAAAAGGAACGTCCGTAATCATCCGGCTGAGGACGTCAGCCAGACCGCTTAGCTAGGTTCCGGCTTCCCCAGCAACCAGTTCGCTAAATCCGGTAGTCTCACTGGTCTTCTCATGGTCCACATGTAGCCGACGACACTAACTCAACCATCGGGACCAATTCAAGAACTTAACAGCCCTACAGCCGTTGCGTCGGGTTCCGTCTGGACTTTCTGCAGACAAACTCATTCTCCTGGTATGAATCGAAAGCCAATAACCGATCATTGTTGCGTAGCTATGTCTATATTGGTTATCGCGTACTTTTATCCTGTACCGCACCACCAGTTACATGGTTACTAACACAGTTGATTATCGTTGACTTCCAATCCGGACTTTCATAGCATTTTCGTTATACGTATCCTCCACATTACAGTTTATACTATTTGGTATACAAGTAAATAAGATCCTGGTATTTCGGAACGCTACACACCTGATCTGGCCTTACTACATACGCTGAACCTTATTTACAGTAAGTAATTACTACACCTATCTCTACCAACAAAACTTTCTATTAATTTCACTATTTCTATCCGACCATATCTATGTATTTAGCCGTACGTGCGACTCTTGTTTAAATAAGATACATATGCGCAAACAATAAATAATCACTATCATTCAATAGTACAATTACCTATGCCACACAAATACACTGCACTGATTGTAGAGGATGATCCCGTCACTGTCGAACAGTTGACACGTATCCTCGAACAGACCGATCTTTTTACAGCGCCCTTTGTTTGTTCCACCAGTGCGCAAGCCTTAGCGACCCTATACGAGCATTCGTTTGACATACTCTTTCTGGATATCGAGTTACCAGACACATCGGCTTTTGAGTTTCTGCGAATGTCTTCCAATCATCCACCTGTTTGTGCCATCTCCTACCACCCTGCTTATGCCGTCAATTGTTATGACCTGGGTATTGAGGACTTTATTGTCAAACCGCTCGCTTATCCACGGGTATTACGTAGCGTTGGTCGCATACTACGCAACAAGTTTTCGCAACAGGAAGCCCCCGGTCTCCAACCCACCTCCTGGCCAATTTCTAAACTACCAGACTACATTTATCTAAAAAACGGTCGTCAGACCGAACGGTTTGCGATCGATGAGATTCTGTATATGGAATCGTATCACATTTACACGAAGCTTTTTACAGCTACTAAATTCACGGTCATTAGCGAGAAGATTTCCGTACTGGAGGAACGGTTGACTGCTTACAATTTTATACGAATTCATAAATCGTTTCTGGTCAATCTAGCCAAAGTCACCAATTTCAACGCCAATACGATTTGGGTGAATACGCTTAAGCTACCGATCGGCGGGGTCTATAAAGCTAAACTTCAGGAACGTCTAAAAGCGGTGGTTACAAGATGAGTGGTCTTTACAACACACCGAGATTTCGCCAGTTGCTTTTCAGACAATGGCTGTCCTGTTTGATGGAACTTCGCGTAAAGCCTGTTTTGCTAAGCGGACTTTTTAGCTGGTGTATTGCTCTATCAGTTGCTCAGGCTCAGGTAGTGCCGCACACAGCCACAAACGATTCATTGGTAAAAAGCCTCAAGCAACAAATTCTGCAGGCTACTCAGGATACGACCCGAGTTGTGCTCATCAGCAAACTAGCGGTTCGTCATAGCCATCTGGGTGAAAGCAAGAAAGCGTTGAGTTACCTGCAACAGGGACTCACACTGGCTAAAAAGACAAACGACCCCCACTACCTAGGTCATGTTTACGTTCGATTAGGCCACTATTACAATCACCAGTCGATGTACGCACCTGGGTGTGCGGCTTATCGAAAAGCGATTCCACTCCTCCAGCGGGCTCACCGGGTGCCGGAAGCAACCAGGGTGATGTATGCACTGGCCCAGCTTCACACCGCACATGGCTACATGTTACAAGCTATAAATCAGCTTACGACCAACCTGGCCTATTGTCATCAAACGAACTATTACGGCGATGTAGTGAATAACTATGCGCTGCTGTATACTATACATATCGAACTCAATGATCGAGCGAGTGCCTTCGCCGATGTGAAGGCTGTGATTGAAGCTGCCTATCAGCATCATAATCCTGAAGACATATCCCTGGCACACGGGAACGCAGCGGACTGGTATGAACGGCAGGGTGACTATAGCAAAGCCCTGCGTGAGTGGCGGTTGTCGTTGCGGGCTGGCTTGCAGCTAAAAAACTGGTTCGCTAATCTGACGACAATATATTGTGGTATAGCAGACAATCTTATTAAGCAAAATCGACTCCGGGAAGCCCAACCTTTTATAGACAACGCGTTTTGGTGTTATGCCCAGGACAAACAGCTTCATCCTGACTACGCCTGGTTAGAGCTGGCTCGTCTTCGGGAACGTCAGGGTCGACTGGAAGAAGCATATCAGTTGAGTATACGACCACTCAAGTATGCACGCGGCACTTACCCTTCGTGGACAATCACCGTTCTGGAAACAGTGTATAGTATTCAGAAGAAGCAGGGAAACTATAAGCAGGCGCTGGCGACTTACGAGGAAATAAGAGCACTGACCGATAGTGTACAGGAAGTCAGGAAAGTTCGGATGATTGCCACGATCGAAGCAAAGCTTGCCGTCGAGCGGCAAAAAAAAGACATCGCGATCCTCAAAAAAAATGCGGTACAGGCAAACCTGAATCTGGAACGAACCCGGCAACGGCAGCTTATATATGTAGGTCTCGTAATGGGGCTTACCCTACTCGTCACACTGGTGGGTTGGTTTAGCTGGCAGGCTCGCCGGAAGAACCGGATGCTCAACCAGCAGCAAAACGAGATTATGACGCAGGCCGAGCATCTGCAGGAACTGAATACGATGAAAGACAGGCTGTTTATGATGATTGGTCACGATCTGCGCAGTCCGGTGATGAACTTAAAAAACAACCTGACCAAACTGACGGCCGAGCCCTTGTCTGCCGAGCAGTTAACCGTTCAGACCGATCAGTTGAGACGAACCACTGACACGCTATACACAACCCTGGATAACCTGCTTCACTGGGCAGCCCTGCAAGGCGACGGTGTGCTGACCCGGCAACGGCTTGTCGAGTTGCCACCCCTAGTGACAGACGCGCTGGCACTACTGGAACCAGCCATTGCCCATAAACAGCTGTCCCTGACTGTACAGGACGCCCATGTTGTTGGCTGGACAGATGAATACCAGGCTCAGATCGTGATTCGGAACATCGTGCATAATGCCATAAAATTCACTCCGCCGGGTGGGCAGATACGCATTCATTTCGAGCAATCGGATGAGGAAGCCATAGTCGTCATTGCCGATACGGGGGTCGGCATGAAAACGACGGACCCGGTACAGGCGGCCTCGCTATCGAACCGCCGGGGTACGCTTGGCGAGACAGGCACGGGCCTTGGCCTACAAGTTTGTAACGAACTAATGAGTCGAAACCAAGGTCAATTGGTGATCGAGAGCACAGTTGGACAGGGCACGACGGTCCGGTTGATCTTCTCCAGAAAAGCTGACGGCACTGAGCAGCCATACGAGCTTGCCGATCTCGGCCAAACGACAAACGCTACCGCTTGTTAAATAACGCCCGCAGAGCAACGCTGTGATGAATCGAAACGAATTCATCACAGCCTCACAGCGCACACAGACTTTTCAATTAACTGACAACTAACAAATTGCCAATAACTTGTCTCTGCGTTCTCTGTGACTCCGTGTTGACTTAGTTTTGCCACGCTACTTACCATGCGGTTCACATGCCGACTAGTGATACCCTACACGTAGTAGTCGACTACTGTAGCTTTCTACGCAGCCAAGCTCTTACGGGTTTATCGTATACGGTCAAACTCAAATAGGCCAACACGATCGCGCCTGCAACCGTGAGCAGGGCATACGGCAGGGCCTGCCACAAGGTGATGCCTTTGTGGTTGCTTACCCAGGCTACGTAGAAATAAACGAGCACATAGTGGGTCATGTACAAGGGATAGGAAAGATCGCCGAGAAATTTACAGATCCGATTTTCCGCCGGGCTATGTACTACACCACTTGCACCGATGTAAACAATCAGCGGGAAGACGACGATAATGCAGAACGCTTCGTACAGACCGTTCAGCCACAGCTGATCGGTTCCGCCGATCCGGGGCATCAGCAGCACGACCGCCACCAGCAGGCTACACCACCAAAACGCGTAGTCGATACGGGTCGGCCGCGACACCCTCGACAGCAGCAGCCCAGCAAAGAACGGAAACAGCGTACGCGTCAGGCCGATGCGCATGTGTTCCGCATTTAGTGTCCAGCCGCCCGCAACGTCTCCATTCGGACTGGTTACGGCATAGTGTAGCAGCACGGCACCCGCCAGCGCGACGAACCCGGCCAACGCCCGATTCGACAACTTGCGAATCCCCAGCGCGTAGAGCAGGTTGGCTACATACTCGAAAAACAGGGACCAGCCGACGCTGTTAAGCGGATGCATTTCTTGCCAGCCACGTATGTCCATCGACAGCGGTATGGGGAGCAGCGTGTAGCCAATCAGCATAACGACAATCAGCTTCCATACCGGCACGGTGTGAATGAGCGGCCATATGGTCGAGTCGGTGAAGTAAAAGCCGATGGCGCCGAATGTCATACCCACTATGACGAGGGGCTGCAACCGCTCGAACCGACGTCGGAGAAAACCGCCGATGGTTAACTGGCCCCACCGGTCGTCATAGGCATAGCCGATGACATAGCCCGACAGGAGAAAGAAAAAGTCGACGGCCAGGTACCCGTGGTTGACCAAATTGGCGAAGCGGCTGGGGGCTAGCGGTTCGGCGAGGTGAAAAAATACCACGATAATCGCGGCTACCCCTCGCAGGCCATCCAGTATCTGATAGTGTGGTTTTGTGCCTAACTGATCATTATTCATCGCTACCTGGTGAGCTACCCCTAAACGATTTCTAAAACCGGTTAGGGCTAATAAAAAACGCCCTCAGCTATGAACCGAGGGCGTTTTCACTTAATAAATTCGTTACAATGGACGCACCCAGATGTTACGGAAGCCAACCGGATTACCGTGGTCCTGCAACAGGATCGGGCCAGCGCCGTGTGGTTGTACTTTCGGGTAGCCGATGTATTCGGTCGTACCCCGAATGGCCGCGTGGTTCTGCACCAGCACACCATTGAGCAATACGGTCACATAGGCGTAGTCGGTCATCATACCGGCTTTGTTGAAGCGGGGCGCCTGATAGATGATGTCATAGCTCTGCCATTCGCCCGGCTTGCGACTGGGGTTCGCCAGTGGAATGGCCTGCTTGTAGATCGAACCGACCATACCATCGACATAGGTCGGGTTTTCGTAGTTGTCGAGTACCTGTAGTTCGTAGCGGCCCTGCAGGAAGACACCGCTGTTACCCCGGCCCTGGCCTTTGCCTTCTACTTTCTCGGGCGTCTTGAATTCGATGTGCAGCTGAAAATCGTTAAACTCCTGTTTCGACCGGGCTGAGAACCCTTTCGTCGAATACATGATTCCATCGCGCACCGGCCACTTCAGCGGCCCGGCGTTGGTCTTTTCCCAACTGGCCGGATCATAGCCCGTAATGGCGACCCACTGATCCGTATTTTTACCATCGAACAGCACGGTTGCATCCGAGGGGGGTGTCGTGCCGCTGGTATTCGCCGTGACCACACCGGGCGTTACCACGGGCGGAACGGGCTCGTAAATTTCGGTTGATTCGGGGGTTTGTTTACTGCTTTGATTTTGAGCCATCGACGTGGTCGATACGGCGAACGTAAGCAGCGCAGCGCAGACGGCAAGGGTTACTGAGGTTTTCTTCATAAACGTAAAACAGGGTTAACAGATACGTAAGTCGGTTACCGTGCAGAACTACCTAGACAGGCCCATAACAGACCGACAGAGCCCCCACAGGAGCCGCTTACTTCCATGCGCCCCAAAGATAGAGCAAATGCACTATTTGGTTTAGTTAGGCCAAAAAAATGGTAATTTCGAGCGTAAAACCTCCATATCTTTTCATGTCAAACCCATTTTACGCAGCTACGACACGCTGGCTGCTGGCCGTCGGCTGGACATTCGGCACCGGACTGACGCTGGCTCAACCCGCGCCCGGAGCTGGCACGCCGGTACCACTCAACGACCTCAGCGCGTTTGTCAACCCCGCTTCAAACTGGCACATTGTCGGGTCAGCCCGTGCTGATCTGACTAGAACAAATACCCTGCTGACCGACAAGGGAACGGGCGTACTGGTTAGCCTGCCATCCGACAAGAAAAACGCCAAAGCCGGCGACCTGACAACGCAGCTTCAACACGGTGATGCCGACATCGAGCTGGACTTCATGATGGCCAAAGGGTCGAATTCGGGCGTATACCTGCAAGGTCGCTATGAAATTCAACTGGCCGATAGCTGGGGGGCCAAAACGCCCAGCTCCGGCGATAACGGTTCTGTTTACGAACGGTGGGACGACAAACGTACGGCCGGGCAGAACGGATACGAAGGCCATCCGGCCCGGCAGAATGCCAGTCGCGCACCGGGTCTGTGGCAACACCTGAAAGCGTCGTTTCAGGCACCCCGCTTCAACGCGCAGGGTCAGAAAACGGAAAACGCCAAACTACTAAACGTCGAACTGAACGGCGTACTAATTCACGACAATGTCGAGCTAAGCGGTCCAACGCGGGGTGCGATCAGCAACGACGAAAAAACCACGGGGCCGCTTGTCTTGCAAGGCGACCACGGCGCCGTTGCGTTTCGGAACATTCGCTACATTGCTTACGATAAACCCCGGCCTGAACTGGTCAATCTGACGTTTGCGGTCTATAAGGGTAAGTATGAAAAGGAGCCTGAATATGACAAGACTGCTCCCGAATCACAAGGACCAACAACGGTACTATCGTCGTCGGTGAGCCGGATTCCCAACGAAATGCTGATTCGTTACAAAGGCACGTTGCGTGTAGCTGAATCAGGTGAATATCGCTTCCGACTGGGTGTTCCGGGTGGTGCGGGCTCGCTGAAAATCGGCGATCAGATGGTCGTACCGCTGGTTGGCTGGGTTGGCAACGGTACCGGCAAAGTAACGCTGCAAAAAGGCGACATTCCGGTTGAACTGTTCTACTCGAAGTTCATGGATTGGGTGCAGCCGGCGCTAGGGCTGAGTATCGCCGGGCCGGGCGTGCGCGAGTTCGTCATCAGCGACGCGACGACGGCGGGCGGGGAAGAAGTCGACCCGATTCTGGTCGATGCATCGGGCGGCAACACGATCCTGCGCAGCTTCATGGACGTACCCGGTGACATTCGTTCGCAGGGAAAACGCACCCGCGTCACGCACGCGATCTCGGTGGGTAGCCCCGACAATGTACATTACACCTACGATCTGGACAAAGGTGCCCTCGTTCAGGTATGGCGGGGCCGGTTCCTCGATACGACACCGATGTGGCACGACCGGGGCGATGGCTCGTCGCGGCCGCTGGGTATGGTACAGCGTATGGGTACGCCCATGTTGTTTCTGGCAAAACTTCCCTCTGGTCAGGCAAATTGGACAACCGATACAACCGGTACCGGCTACCGCCCGAAAGGCTACGTCCTCGATAATAACGACCGCCCAACCTTCCGCTACCAGACCTACGGCTCGTCGGTCGACGATAAGATACGGGTACTGGAGCAGGGACAGGGACTGCAACGCGAGCTAACCGTGACCAACCCGGCCGGCGACCTGTATGCCCGACTGGCCAGTGGCAGCACGATCAGCGCGATGGACAACAATATGTACCTGATCGACGGACAGGAATACATCCGGATCGACGATCTGGGGGGTGCCAAACCAACGATTCGGGATAGCGCGGGCGGTCAGGAATTGATCGTACCGGTGAAAGGCAAACTGACATACTCAATCCTTTTTTAAGGCCCAACAATATGAAAAAACTACTGACTACGCTGCTCGCTGCCGCCAGCCTGACGACGGCGCTGGCGCAGGAGTCGCCGAAGGAAGAAGACTTCTTCAAGATTCAGAAACTAACTGCCCCCGAAGGTACGCTGCTTGAAGTAGGCGGGCTGGTAACGCTGCCGGGCGGTAGTCTGGGCGTGGCTACGCGCCGGGGCGACATCTGGATCGTTGAAAACCCGACAAGCCGCACGCCGTTCTTCCGCAAATTCGCGTCGGGCCTGCACGAAATTCTGGGCCTAGCTTACAAAGATGGGGCGCTTTATTGCGCACAACGCGGTGAGCTGACCAAGATGCAGGATACCAACAACGACGGTAAAGCCGACGTCTTTGAAACGGTATACGCCTGGCCACTATCAGGACACTATCACGAATACAGTTTCGGCCCGAAGATTGCCCCCGACGGTACATTCTTCGTCACGGGTAACGTAGCCTTCGGTGATGAAGAATGGTGGCGGGGTGAAAGCCGTGTCCCCTGGCGGGGCTGGACGATGAACATCACGCCCGAAGGCAAGATGCAGCCCTGGGCAACGGGTATGCGCTCGCCATGTGGGCTGGGTATCTTCGACAACGAACTGTTCTACGCCGACAATCAGGGCGACTGGATGGCCTCGGGCGGTATCGTTCACGTTAAGAAAGGCTCCTTCGTCGGCCACCCGGCGGGTCTGCGCTGGACGAGCATGAGCAATTCGCCGGTTAAGCTGTCGCAGGAAGCGTTCTTCGCCAAAATCGACGAACGGCGTCGGCGCGACGATAATGGCCGGGCCATCAAACCCGAAAACGTTGCCAATGAAAAACCGACACTGCTTTACACCATGAAAGAGCAGTTTCCGGGCACCGACATACAGGTGCCGGCGGTATGGTTGCCCCACGGCGTACTGGGCATTTCCAACTCTGAAATTCTGGAGATTCCGCAGGGTGTATTCGGTCCATTTGCCGGTCAGTTGCTGGTTGGCGATCAGGGCATGAGCAAAATCTCGCGGGTGTTTATGGAAAAAGTAAACGGTGAGTATCAGGGCGGAGCCATTGAACTACGCAACGGCTTCCGGTCGGGCGTACTACGGATGGCTTGGGCCAAAGACGGTTCGCTGTTCGTCGGTGAAACCAACCGGGGCTGGGGCTCGGCCGGTGATGCCAACGAAGGGCTGCAACGACTAGTCTGGAACGGGGCTGTACCGTTTGAGATTCGTACGATAAAAGCAATGCCCGACGGTTTCGAAGTAGAGTTCACCAAACCCGTCGACCGGAAATCGGCCGAAGATCT
>JAKONH010000375.1 GCA_022702045.1 Spirosomataceae bacterium | reverse complement strand
ACGAAATTCAGTTTTCTGCTGGCTTCCGCGCTACTCCTCTTATTTTTGCAGTTCGCGGCCATCCCGCTCATCATCGTTCTTTACATCGCCGTTTCACTTTTTTCAAAGTAGTTGATTGATGGAGTGATAGACTGATTGATTGTTTCGCGTCAGCCTATTCAATCAGTCTATCACTCCATCAATTAACAATTCCAATTATGAAATACATCGCCGAAATTGACATTATGACCCGCGCTGAAATTCTTGATCCGCAGGGTAAAGCCGTTAAACTGGGGTTGCACAACCTACAGATGGACACTATCGATAACGTTCGGATCGGGAAGCACGTAAAACTCGAAGTCGAAGCCGATTCGGAAAGTAGCGCCCGCGATACGGTTGATGCAGCCTGCCGTCAGTTGCTGGCCAATCTCATCATGGAAGATTACACGTTCGAATTGCGCACAGCTTAATTATTTTGACAGGATTACAGGATTTATGGTCTCTCCCTACTGCTAATCCTGCAATCCTGTCTATTTAATCCCGTTTTTGTACTTTTGTCGGCAGCTCATATCGACAAATGACAACGACTTATTCACGGATTACCGGGTTAGGTTTCTACGTCCCAGACAACGTGGTGACGAATGACGACTTAACCCAATACATGGAAACTTCGGATGCCTGGATTCAGGAGCGAACCGGCATCAAACAGCGTCGCTTTTTTACCTACGGCAAAGACACTAACGCCAGCATGGCAACAGCCGCTGCACGTATGGCGCTCGACCGGGCCGGTCTTGCCCCAAAGGCCGTCGACCTGATCGTTTACGCGACCCTTTCACCTGACTACTACTTTCCTGGATCTGCCTTCCTGATGCAGCGCGAACTCGGGCTGGAAGGCTGTGCCGTAATCGATGTGCGACAGCAGTGTTCGGGCTTTGTCTATGCCCTTTCCATTGCCGATCAGTTCATCAAAACGGGAATGTACCAGACGGCGCTCGTCATTGGGTCGGAAATTCAGTCGACATTGATGGACAAGACAACGGAAGGCCGCAACGTCGCCGTGATCTTCGGCGATGGTGCAGGAGCCGCCGTTGTGCAGGCCACTACCGATCCCGAACACCGCATTCTATCGACCCACCTGCACGCCGATGGGCGGTATGCTGAAGAGCTATACCTGAAAGATCCAGGCAGCAGCCGAGAGGATCATTTCATCAACGCAGGCACAGCCGGTTCAGCAGACAGCAGCGTTGTTATGAACGGAAATACCGTATTTAAACATGCCGTTGTGCGGTTTATGGAAGTAATAAACGAAGGCTTGTCGGCTAATGGTTATCAGGCAAGTGATGTCGATCTACTAGTACCTCATCAGGCCAATATTCGGATATCGGAGTACGTCCGGCAGCAAATGGGATTACCCGAAGAGAAAGTTTTTAACAATATTCAGTACTACGGCAACACAACGGCGGCTTCTATTCCAATCGCGTTGACTGAAGCCTACGAACAAGGTCGTATTGAGTCCGGCGATCTAATTTGCCTAGCCGCTTTCGGTAGCGGTTTCACCTGGGGGTCAGCCCTAATTAAATGGTAGGATTATTGAATGATAGACGGGGTCGCCCTGTCTATCATTCAATAATTTCCAACCGATAGCATCACCAGCGTACATGCTTCAATCGGCTCAATACCAACCTGTTGCAACGCTCGTTCAAAGGTCGGATTTTCCGTTCCGGGATTAAAAATCACTCGGCGAGGCTTCATTGCTTTTACATACTCATACAGATTAGCCTGGTTCTGTGGACCGACATACAGCGTTACCGTATCGACGTCATTCAGCGTAGGCTGCCCCGTTTTGATAGTATGGCCGGCTATCGTTCCTGCTCGTAATCCGATCAACTCTACATCGTGTCCATACCGCAACAGACTACGCGCAGCTTGGTTCGCGTAGCGTGCCGGGTTTTCTGTAGCACCAATCACTACCGTCTTCTTTTGGCTCGTGTTCATCGATTCGTCACGTTGTTAACAGATATTCGATAAAACGATTCAGTCTACAACGTGGTTCAGTCACACATTCTTCAGAAAAAACTTTTGTTTATTAATACTTAAACAAAAAGTAAGTAATTTCGCCAATATCTATAGGTATGTATCATTATACCTTCTTCATACCCTCTTCCTTACTTCCTCTTTCTTAGTGCCAAAAACTCTTCGTTAAACGTAGCGCCAACTATTGTAGCAAAACTTTGTTTATGTTTTGTTCATCAATACGGCACTGCACAGTTGACCCATACGTATACCATTCAGCGCACTTAACAGAATTATCCATGAGTGATCGGAAGAACCAAAGTTTTTGGAATGAAAAATGGGCTCCAATCTCATTCGATGAAGTAGAGAACCCACCCCGCTATGAAGTTTCGAACTATGGTAGGTTACGGAGTTTTCAGACGGGTTCGCGCGTGAGCACTACTACTGACAAACAGACGTCTGTCGGCACGATTATAAAGGGATCCACTATTCAGGGCTATCGATCGCTGAACATTCGGGCAGAAGGTAAGACGATAAACCGCTATGTGCATAAGCTGGTAGCCAGTTATTTTTGCCAGCCTGGTGGTCCGGAGGACACGTACGTCATTCACCTTGATTTTGATAAGTTGAACAACTTTTATCAGAATCTACAATTCGTAACGAAGGAGGAGATGATCGAGCACAACCGGCAGAATCCAAACTTGAAAGACCGGGTGGTAAAGCGGGCAACCAGCAATTACAAGCTTACCGAAAGTAAGGTTAAGATTATCAAAAAGTTACTGCGTAATGACAAAAACCGGCTCAAGATGATCGCCAAGCAATTTGGCATCACGCATACGCAGCTTAACCGTATCCGATCAGGTGAGAATTGGAAACACGTCAGTATCGAAGAAGAACAGCATCCAGCTCCGGTAACCAGGCAGAAGGTTCGCTCGGAACTGAAGTCCTAAGCAGCGTGTAGGGTTGGCGCTTCCACCAGCGGAAGCGAGATAAAAAAGGAAGTGCCAACTCCCTCTGTTGTCTCAAACCAGATATTGCCGCCAGCGTGCTCGACACCCCGTTTGGCAATCGCCAGTCCTAGGCCGGAACCACCCCGCTTCGTGCTAAAATTGGGGAGAAACACTTTCGGTTGAATAGCTTCCGGAATACCGGCCCCGTTGTCGTGAAGTTCAATCCGGACGGACTCTTCATAAGTATACACGCGCAACTCAATCGTCGGCTTTCGATCGGCTGGTACCGATTGGATGGCGTTGATAAGCAGGTTGGTCAGAATTCGGCCAATTAGCTGCCGGTCGCCGATAACCATCAGCGGCCCGCTGGCAATCTGTCGGCTTAGACTGATTCGCTGATCATCAGCGTACAAATCAGCCGCCTTGTTGATTACAGCCGTTACTTCAAATGTTTCATTCTTCGGCATTGGCATTTTAGCGAAGTCCGAGAACGATGTAGCGATATCACTCAGGTTATCAATCTGATCGAGCAACGAATCAAACGTACGCTGCATAATCCGGCGCGTGGCGACATCGTTGACTGGCCGTGCCGTAGCATTATCGGGTTGCATACCGGGGAGTGTTCGTTGCAGATGCTGCAACGTCAATTTCATCGGGGTTAGCGGATTCTTGATTTCGTGAGCAACTTGCTTGGCCATCTCCTGCCACGCCGACTGCTTCTCGTTCTGTGCCAGCGCCAGCTTACTTTCCTGTAGCTTCTGCAGCATCCGATTGTACTCCCGGATCAGCATACCAATCTCATCGTCAGAGCGCCAGGGCAAGGTTTCGTTTAGTTGATCCAGGTTGGTTTTGCTGATTTTTCCTGTAAGGATCTTCAATGGCTTCGTCAACAGGATCGATGCGAAGTACGACAAGATCAGGAAGAACAGGAATAGCATTGTGAAAATGCTCAGGGCCGACGAAATAACCTCAATCAACTGCCGATCGAGCTCGGGCTGGGCATAGAAATAAGGCACACTCAGAATACCCAGCAACCGTCCGTCAAACGATTTAATACTGGCGTAGGCCGTACTGTATTGCTTACGGCCCAATGACTCCGTTAGTAGTATCTGGTTTTCCTTGTCTTCGATCAGGTGTACGTAAGCAGCCGGATTTATTCGCTTGGATAGATAACCACTTTCGTAGATCAGCGGACGTGTTGAACTGTATAGCACTCCCTCCGCATTGAATAAATTAATATCGATACCCGCGTCGCGGGCCACTTTTCCCAGTTCCTCTTCCATCGACGCTTTTGTCCGTCGCTTCGCCTGTAGCTCATCGAGTGCTGTTACCAAGTTGGCAGCAATGTTTCGGGTATTTGTGATGTACGTATTTTCCTGATTTGTGATGTAATTATTACTAATGACGGTCAGAATGATAACGATAACCAATACCAGTGGCAGGAAGAAAGCCAGATTCAATAGAATCTGTATACGCGTTGAGTAATTGATACTGAACCGCGATCGACTGTAATGAACGGCGTAGAGAATAATGACGACGATCACAGTCAGTACCAGCAACAGGTACAGGAACGAGAAATTCGAAAATACATTCTGAAGCGGATACCCGACCGATGAGACGACGACTAGTCGGCCACCCTTGCCCCATAAACCAACATGTCGGCTATCGTTAATGACGATACCAGTCTGAAAAAGTGCCGGATCAGTCAACATGGACAGGGGCATCCGACGTTCGTAATTGTAACTACCCGAACTGTAAAGCCGCTTAGGCAGGGGCTTGCCTCCGGGCCCGGGACCACT
>JAKONH010000113.1 GCA_022702045.1 Spirosomataceae bacterium | reverse complement strand
GCCGACGTTTAGCCTTGCAGCTAGTGGCGCTGACTTTCCCGTCGTGCGGGTGGCTGAGAAAGACCGTAACTTCACGAGTCCGGCCGTGGAGAAGGCGATTCAGACCGTCAGCCAAAGCAAAGTAAATCCTGAACTGGCCTGGCTGTTCGGCAACTGTTTCCCTAACACGCTCGATACCACTGTCGATTTTTCAACCGCTAATGGCAAGCCTGATACCTATGTCATCACCGGTGACATCGATGCAATGTGGCTGCGGGATTCTACGGCGCAGGTAACGCCGTATCTGTCGCTGATTAAGACCGACGATAAGCTACGGCAACTGATTGCGGGGGTTATCAATCGGCAGGTGCAGTGCATTCGAAAAGATCCGTACGCCAACGCGTTCTATAAAGATGCCAGTAAAGTCAGTGAGTGGAAAGACGATGTAACTGATATGAAACCCGGTCTGCACGAACGCAAATGGGAGATTGACAGCCTGTGTTACCCCGTCCGGTTGGCATATCAATACTGGAAGCGGACCGGCGATACCACGCCCTTCGATCAGGACTGGCGTGAGTCGGTGGCGCTGACGGTAAAAACATTCCGGGAGCAGCAGCGTAAAAATGGCAATGGCCCCTATAAGTTTGAACGACGGACAACCTGGGCTACCGACGGCGTACCGCTGGGTGGCTACGGTTATCCAGCCAAGCCCAATGGCCTGATCTGCTCGATGTTCCGGCCCAGCGACGATGCCACGATTTATCCGTATCTGGTTCCGTCAAACTTCTTTGCGGTCGTATCGCTGCGTCAGGCGGCTGAGATGCTACAGGTGATTCACAAAGACAAAGCTGCTGCTGACGCCTGTACGTCGCTGGCAAACGAAGTCGACGCGGCTCTGAAAGCGCATGCCGTTGTTACGCATCCGCAGTTCGGGAAAATTTACGCCTATGAGGTGAATGGTTTTGGCAGCTACAACCTGATGGACGACGCGAACGTGCCGAGTCTGTTGGCCATGCCGTATCTGGGTTCGGTACCGGTCAGCGATCCGATCTATCAGAACACGCGTCGGTATGTGTTGAGCCCAGACAATCCGTTTTTCTTCAAAGGGACGGCGGGTGAAGGCATCGGCGGACCGCACGCGGGTATGGACATGATCTGGCCAATGAGCATCATCCTGCGCGCCCTGACGAGTACCGACGACCGCGAGATCAAAACCTGTCTGAACATGCTCCAGCGTTGCCACGCCAACACGGGTTTCATGCACGAGTCGTTCCACAAAAATGACCCGACGAAGTTTACCCGCAAGTGGTTTGCCTGGGCCAATACGCTGTTCGGTGAACTGATCTGGAAGGTATACAACGAGAAAAAATCGCTGCTGGCGTAGGGTGAAGACCCCTAAATCCCCTGAAGGGGACTTTGTCTACGCACGAGCAAAGTCCCCTTCAGGGGATTTAGAGGTTATTGTTTCTACATCGCCAGTTCGACCGACGGATCCCACAGTTTGGTCTGGAAGTCGACAACGCGGTCGTCGACGATTTGTACGCCTTCGTCTTCAAGTAGCTGCTGCATGATGGTCGGGCCGCCGAAGAAGTGCTTACCCGATAGAATCCCCGCACTGTTGACAACCCGATGAGCGGGCACGTTGTGACCGTGCGAGCTGTTCATGGCCCAACCAACCATCCGCGCCCCCGCCCGCAGACTCAGATAGCGGGCAATTGCCCCATACGTGGTTACGCGTCCCTGGGGCACCTGTCGGACAACCTGATACACATCCTCAAAATAATCGCGCTGTTCAGCCATAATGAACCTAAAGGTAGCGTAGTGGCTCGGAGTGACAAACAGGATCTGTGTGCGCTGTGTCTCTGTGTGGAAAAATTACAGCGTGCCGCTTTGGTAGAAATGAACGATCCTGTCGCGTAGGATACGTTCGTAGCGCGCCTGAATCAGGCCGATGGTTGCCTTGTCGAGGTTACTCTTCGCCAGGTTGTAATCGACGGCGGGGAGCAGACCAGCGTTGTACCGGGCTTCGGCCGCCTGGAACGATTGCGTCAATGTGGCGACCTGAGCAGCTAGGGCTGCGTACCGATCGTAGGCGTTTTGCTGCTGCGTAACCGACTGATCGATGGCCTGTCGTAGATTACGCCGGGTGCTTTCGGCCTGTGATTCTGCGAGTTGCTGTTGCAGCCGGGCGTTGGTTGTGCGGTAGCGGACCTGAAAGCCACTAAGGATCGGAATACGAATGCTCAACGTCAGACTTTTGTACTGATTGTTGGTCAGTTGCTGAAAATAAGCAATGTTTTCTGCGCCGGTTACGGGCGTCAGCACACGTACTGGATACGATTGCCCGGACACGTCGACAAAGCCCGCCGTTGTTTGCTCAACCATGTCGCCGGTCATAACACTGCGTCGGGCGGCACTGGAGTAAGAGGTACCCCAACTGGCGTTCAGCGTAACGCTCGGATAAGCAAGCCCTTTTGCTAGTTTGAGTCCGAGCTGACTGGCCTTCGTACGCAGGTTGGCGGCTAATACATCGGGCATAAATGTCTGGGCCTGCCCATACACCTGATAGGCATTGGTAAGGCTTGGTGACGCTACCGTACTGGGGTCATTGACGCGTACGAGGACCAACTGCGTCGTGGCGGGCAGATTCAATAACTGAAGTAACGTAAGCAGGGCTGTCTTACGGTTCGTTTCGGTTTGTACGCGCTGGATCTGATCGTTGGCCAGTTGACTCCGGGCATCGTACAGGTTGTAGGGAGCGGTCGTGCCGGCCTTGACCAACTTTTCGGTGCGGTCAACCAGGGCCTGCGACACCTGTACCTGCATCACACTGGCCCAGTCGAGGTCCTGTGCCGTCAGGACCTGTAAATAGGCCAGCAGCACGTTGAACGTCATCAAATTTTTGGCCGCTGCCAGCTCAAACTGACTGGCCTGGGCCGTCAGGTTTTGTTGAGCAAGCGTATTTTTCAGCTGAAAGCCGTTGAACACCGTCCAGTTGGCACCAACACCCATCGTACTGGTGGCAATCTGCGAATTGATGATAGAGTTGGTGTACGGGTCGACATTGCGCCCGAAATTCTGCCCTTGGTTGGTGAACGCCGACACGACCGGCAACTGGCTCTTGCGTGTCTGTTCAACGGTATTGTCAGCCAGTTGCTGCTGAAGCTGCGCCTGCCGAATCGATGGCTGGTTGTCAATCGCCAGCGCGATGCATTGGTCGAGCGTCATCGTGACAGAAGCTGGCTCGTCTGTGGCAAGTACTTGCCCGGCTGTGTGGAGTGGCTGTGCGTAAACTGACCCGAGCCAGCCCGTCAGCAGTGCGGTGTAGAGAAAGCGGTTCATGCGGTCAGGGTGGCTGGTGTGATAGACGGTTCGGAAGCAGTAGGCTGATCGCCATTGGCGCTGATATGCATCAGGTTAAGTGCCGTTGCCGGGAGCGCCGGAACTGTCAAAGGCATCTGTGATGCCCACAGCTTGTGATACGCGCTTTCTCGCATCAGCAGCTCCGTATGGGTACCTTCTTCAATGAGTTTACCCTGCTCGATCACGACGATTTTGTCGGCGTGCATTATGGTACTGAGCCGGTGTGCAATCAGGATTACCGTCTTGTTGTGTTCGCGTAGATGGCGGATGGTTTCCTGTACACACTGCTCCGAGATGGAATCGAGCGAAGAGGTCGCTTCGTCCAGAATCAGCACATCAGGGTTCTGGTACAGGGCGCGGGCGATAGCGATGCGTTGCTTCTGCCCGCCTGACAAAGTGGCGCCGTTTTCGCCCAAGTACGTATGGAAACCGTTGGGTAGTTTTTCGATAAAGTCGGTGATACCGAGCCGCTGGCAGATGGCTACGATACGCTGCATGTTCGGCTGGTAATCGCCCACGGCGATGTTGTCGATGACATTACCTGCAAACAGGTCGATCTTCTGCGGAACCACGCTTACCCGCCGGCGGATGCTATCGTTGCTGATATGTTTGATATCGTAATCGCCGATGTGGATGCTGCCATTCTGCAAGGGGTAAATGTTTTGTAGCAGCGACAGCATGGTCGATTTGCCCGATCCGCTTTCGCCCACGACGGCTGTAATCTTACCCTGTGGTACGGTTAGTGTCAGCTTGTCGAATACCTGTGTGCGTGTACCGTAGCGAAACGACACGTCGGTGAAGCGAATGTCGCCCAGCATCTCCGGTTGCAACTCGATCTTGTTCTCGGTAGCTTCCCGCTCCAGATCCATAATCTCGAATAGGCGGTCAGCGGCAATCAGCGCATCCTGTACGGTCCGGTTAGCGCCAATGAGCTGACTGGCCGGGCCGGTAAAATACCCGATGAGCGCGTAAAAGGATAGTAGTTCGCCGGGCGTAATCTGATTGTCGATGACGAAGCCCGCGCCCACCCACAACAGGATAATCGTAAATAGCCTTGACACAATTTCCGTCGCGTTACCCGACCATACCGAGTTACGGGCCGAGGTGAAAATGGTCTTCAGCAGTTTGACAAAACGGGTTTCGGTCTTGATGTTGGCGAACGACTCCAAGCCAAACCGTTTGATCGTACCCATGGCGTTGAGCGACTCGACCAATTGCGACTCCAGTTCGGCCGCGTCTTCCATCAGCGTTCGCTGGTATTTCTTGTTCAGCCGGTTAACGATGACGTAGATGCCCGCGTAGAACGGAATGACGGCTAGCATAATCAACGCTAGTTTCCAGTCGTAGGTGAACATCATGCCGAACGAAAATAGCACGATGAATACGTTGACAACCAGACTGGTAGCAGCATCGTTGATGAACGCCCGAATCTTGACCGCGTCGTTGATCCGCGAAATGATTTCCCCGACGCGCATGGTATCGAAGAACTGCTGCGGCAGTTTCATTAAGTGTTTGTAGTATCCCAGAATCAAACGGGCGTCGATCTGCTGCCCGGTCTTGAGGGCGAACATGCTTTTGAGCGTACCGATAAACAGTTGTAAGGCCAGAATCAGGATCATGACGACGCTGAGCAAGTTGAGCAGGTTACGATTCCCCTCAACGATCACATTGTCGACGATCTTCTGTACATAGATCGATGTCGATAGGCCGAGTACGGTGTAAATCAACGCGCCGAACAGGGCCTGTGTCATCACGCTGCGGTGCGGCCGAATCAATTGCCAGAACCGCTGCATGGCCGACACTTTTTCATTGCCCGCTTCAAACTGCTCGTCGGGCAGCAGCAGGATCAGCACCCCCGTCCAGATTTTCTTGAACTCTTCGTGTGTGTGTTTGATAAGTTTGCCCGGTCCGGGGTCCATCACGACGATGTACTTGTCGGTGACGTCGTAAATGACGACGAAATGATGCAGCACTTCTTTGACGACAACATGAGCGATGGCCGGTTTGGGTATCTTGGTCAGGCTTTCAAACGTACCGCGCACACCCTTTGCCTGAAAGCCCAGCCGGGTAGCGGCTTCGATCATGCCCAGTACGTTGGTGCCTTTCTGATCGGTCGATGCCATTTGCCGGATGCGGGCGATGGGCATCATCAACTTATAATGAGCCGATATCGACGCCAGGCAAGCCGCCCCGCAATCGGTGATATCATGCTGTTTGATAATCGTATGGTTGGCCATGGTGAGGGAGAATTTTTGGTATTCAGGTTTTGGTATGCGGTTGACGGAGGTGTTTACGGACGGATGCTGTATGATGGCTACCGTGACCTGAAGACCGTAGACCGGGAACTACGTTTAGTTTTTTGCCAGCGTGTGAGCCTGTGTGGGGTTGAGCCAGTCGTCGGCGTTGTCGTACAGGAGGTCGAATAGACTGCGTTCGGTGACGACAAACCGGGCGCGTAGAGTCATGCCCTTTTTCAAATAGCCTTTATAGCCTTCTTTCAGCGTCAGAAAGTTTTGCGCCAGCTGACAGCGGACTTTGAAGACTGGCTGTTCGTTGACGACGACGACATCGTTGGAGACTTCGGCGACTTTCGCCTGCACCAGCCCCCACTGATTGTAGTCAAAGGCGTCGACCTGCATCCGGGCGGTCATGCCGGGGCGCAGCAAGCCAATATCTTTTGGAGATACGTAGCACTCGACCAGCAGGTTGGAGTCGGGCGAGATTACGCCCAGCACCTCGCCCGGCTGCACGTAGCTGCCCGGATAGCGGCCGGCCAGTTGGCTGACGGTTCCGTTGACGGGAGCTTTGATCGTGTGCAGATCGCGCTCGTTGATGAGTTGCCGTTCCTGCGCCCGTAACTCATCGAGAGAAAGTTGATGCTGCGTCAGGTTTGCCTGCCATTCGCTTACCTGCCGCTCCACCTGCGCGGCATACTGCGCGACAACCGTTTTGTGCGCAAACTCCTTGTCTTCAAACTCTTGCCGCGCCAGTACTTTGTCCTGATAGAGTTGCTGCGTGACATCGAGTTCGTGCTTCCGCTTTTCCTGTGTCTGTACGTTTTCCGTTAGCAAAAACCGGAACTGCTCGTACTGCTGCCGAATCAGGGGTGATTGCAGCCCCGATAGAGTCAGCAGGTCGTGACGCGTCGCCCGGACGAGTCGCTCGAGGTCGCGGATGTTAAGCTGTTTCTCCGCCTGTTGCGAGTGGTTAAGCCGGAGTTTAGTGTCGAGTACGTCCGTTTGCAGTCGGATCATAGGTTGCCCACGCTTTACCGGCTGATTGTCGCGTACCAGCACCTGAGCCACCGTACCGGCTACCAGCGGGCGAAGGTCATTGCGTTCGGCAACCGGGCGGATGATACCTGCGCTCTGCACTGATACGTCGGTACGGATGAAGGGAAGAGCTACCAGGGCCGCAACAATGGCAAGCGCGACCGAGCAATAGATGAGCTGCCCCCGAACCGTAACCTGGGGCAGGTAAGCCTCCGTCGTATAATCGATGACGGTAGGCGGGTGTAACTGATTTTGCATCGTTTCTGGCGTTTGGGATACTGGCTTCCGGCGTACCGGTTTTGCTATGCCAAAGGTCCGCAGCTGCCATGCGAGGCTCAATAACAGCCAGTTGTACTCTATAACTTACCCGAATAGGTTATCATGAGTCGTTATAAAATAAGACGGCGCCTTGGCAAGATAGAATTTCTGCCAAGGCGCCGTCTTATACATTAATTATTGCTAATTAAACCAGCTTACAACTTCATTATATGCGCTAACAATTGCATCGTGCACTGCCTTGCCTGCAGCATGAAAAGCGTCGTAAGTAGCTTGACTACCACCATTTACTTCAAGTAGTTCTTTTTCTGTGAGATTTGTCATGGTAAAATGATCTGTGTTTAGTAAAAGTTAGTTGCCGAATAAGCCTGAAACAAAACCGCCTACGGCATCCGCCACTTCAGTGATAAGATTACGTATAGACGCACCCAGTTGGTGACCTTGCTCGTAAGTGCCTCCGTTGATATTGACAGTATCCAGATTTGTTAGAGTTTCCATTCTATAAACAGTGTTTATGGTTTGTTCTATATCAATTTAAATTATTTGCCAAGCAGTCCATCAATAAATCCTGCAAGTGTGGCACATAGCTCACCAGCATTTTCTATTATGGATTCCCAAGGTGTTTTAGTCCCTCCATCTATTCCTGAGAGTTCGTTATTCTTCAGTTCTACTACTTCAGCTTGGTCAAAGTTGAACGTGTTCATAATTTTTTTTAAGAAGTTGATTATTGATTATGTTACATTGTGAAATTAATGCTTTTTACGGCTTTACCTATACGCCGTAGTAGTTGCAAATAATACCGGCGATCGTGAGGACTAGTCCGATGATACCACCACCCTCAATTTCGGATAGGTCAGCAGCGTTCAATTCTACTACTTCAGCTTGGTCAAAATTAAAATTAGCCATTGTTATTTTTGGTTTTATAATTAATAATTTACAAATTGATTTACTTATTAGAGACCCAGGAAGTTACAGATTGCACCAGCGATGCAAAGAAGCGTTCCGATTGGACCACCGCCTTCCACTTCCGTGATTTCGATGCTATTCAGTTCTGCTACTTCAGCTTGGTCAAAATTGAAATCAGTCATTTGATTGATTGGTTGATAGGTATATCGTTTGGTTAAACTACTTGCCTGCTACGGTCTGGACTTAGCCCGGACGCCAGATCGTAACAAACGGTACGCGTACTGTATATGAGCAGTTTCTAATATGCCTGTTGTCGATAAAGTCAGCTAATTGACCGAGTTTCGCCGTTTTATAGTAGGGCGTTTCGAAGTCGATGTCAATTATCTTCCGCTGACGGATTGGCAACGAAGCGGTCAGGTACTGCGAAGGGGATAATTTAAACGTTTGGACCCATTAGTCGGCGGAGCAAGTCCGTGGCTGCATCGATGATAGCGTCAGATAGCCAGTTACCACCCGTAATGTCTTTCGCTTCTTCTTTTGTAATTTCCTGATAGTCTACTTGCATAGCTGTGTTGAACGTATGAGTGAGAAATAAAATGAATTATTCGTACTGCTGATAAGGTCTGTTTGATCCATTCGTCTCGAAATCGTCGCTCAGATCGTAAAGTGTATCGACAAGGCGAGCGGCAAGTTGAGTGAACCAGTTTCCGCCGGTGATTTCTTTCGCTTCAGCCTGCGAAATTTCCTGATAGTCTGCTTCCATAGCTGTATTGATTGATAAAAGTTAGATCAATTTGGGTTTTCTGAAACTGGGTATGGCTTTTCTGGCGTGAGGTCTTTCACGCGTGCTGGCTTGCCTTTGGTGTTGTCGACTGTATCGTCGAAAGGATCACCCTGTAGCTTGGGAGCTGGCGACTCTTTTTGAACAGTTGTTGATGCTGGAGCGATGGTGGCGCTCTCTTTACAGGCGGTAGCCAGGAACAAAAGTCCAGTTACTACCAATAGATTTTTTGTAGTCATGTTTGCTGTTTTTTGCTTACTGATGTGATACAAATTTCAGGGGCTGTTCTTTGTTTTTCAACAACCTGCTGTTGTAGTTTATTCCAGCAGGTTATACGGTGTATGTATGCTTATTTTAAGAATTTCCCCGCTAAATCAGCGCGGGGAAATTACCCTGTACATCCCATTCACCTGCTTAGTTTTTGCGAATTAATCTCCGTCTACGCTTCCCCGTGGGTATCCGCCTGGCAGTCTATCCTGACAGCGTAGTCGTATCGCTTACTATATATCGAATTATGTATAACTAGTCGCTTAGTAATCCGTAGCAAAAGGGAGCGGTAACTGTATCGGCAAACTGATCGGTGGTATTCTGATCGGCCGCTCGATGGGTGGGAGCGAGCGGGGGAACGTAACGGGGAGTCGGGCAAACGACACATCGTCGAAACCACCGGTTGTTTGTTGTTGGCCTACGGCATCTAGCTCGCTGCCAAAAGTTGGAATAAGTTGATCGAGTGTTTTCATAATCGCATGGTTAGTCGAGGGTAATTAATACAGCCAGAAACCAATACCTGTCTCCGGGTCGGTGTACCAAACGGGTACCTTTGGCGAAGGCATATCCTGAACAGGTTGCCCGCCTGGGCGTCCCCCGTTGATTTGCTCAAGTTCGTCCTGCCGTAACGACTGGTTTGTTGGGTGATCCATGTGTTCGTGTGTCATCGGTTTAGTTATTCGGCCTGTACTGCCTTTGTCTGATTATTGAGGCAAAGCTTTTATGTATTTAACTGATAATCAACAACTTAAAAATATATTTTAGTCATTCAGGTTATAGCGCACACTGGTGTCAGGCGGCTTCGTCGTAATATTCCTGCTGTTCGTCGGCGGTGGGAAGTTCCAGGTTGCCGAAGAGATCGGTCGCTGATACGATCCAGTTGGTATCGAATGAACTGAGGTCGTCGTCAAGGAGGTAGTCATCCTGATCGTTGACCCACGTATCGAAGGTGAAATCAGCGGGGTGGTGGGCTGCGCTGGCCCGAGGTCGGCTGTTTGGCGTTTGCATACGTTTTCGAGGTTGAATTGGGTGAATTGATTGAGCTATTCGTCAATGGAGAGGGCCGGTAGAGTTCGGCGTTTTGTTGAATCAAAGGTGTGGGGTTCGGAAGACCCTTTCAACAACGGTTGGTTGTCGTTTATGCCAATTGTCTATAGTGTAGTCAAACGCGTTATAATGGTCAGTTTGGCATAAAAAAAGACCGGTCGAGGACCGGTCTGAGAAATTTAGATAGCATAGTTCAGTGGCGCATTAGCACATAGCTTGTCTAGCCCGTACAGAGTCATAATGGCGGGCAAGGCAGTGGTAGAGTACCAGTTCGTACGCCCGTTGCTTAGAGGGAAACAGGCGGTTGACGATCATGTGAATAAGGCTGGAAACAATGCTGAATAAGTCGTCGGTGTTAGCGAAGGTGTTGGCCAGCTGACGAAGCAGGCGGGTTTGCGTCTCGCTCCAGTCGTCAGTAGCCAGACCCGGAAAATCAGCACCAAACGCCTGGTTCATCAAGGGGCGGTAGGTCCGGTATTTTTCGTTGAGCTGGTGCCGCAGGGCTGCGTTACCACCGAACTCCTGGAAGAAACTTTCTTTCAACGCATTGAGAATCGTACGGCATTGGCTGGCTGTCAGGCCTGTGTCGATCAGCAGGCGGTCGATTTTACGAACGGCAAAGGCAAAGCGCAAATTTTCGTTGAACGCGTCGCCCGTGCGCGCCAGGAATGACAGCGTCGACAAGCTGTCGCAATGAAACAGCGTTTCGCACAGGCTGATATGCTCCATGCCATACCGTTCGAATTCGCGCTGGTACGTATCGACCTGGACCCGGTGGACGATACCGACCTCGACCGAATCGTGTAGCGCTTTCTCCATAGCCCGTACGACATGATGGTAAAATTCCAGGTGCGGGTTGCCCCGGAAGCGCAGCCGTAGGTGCGAATCGGTGTCTTTGTAGCGAATGAAGAAGAATTCCTGAATGGTCTGTGTCTTCAGCAGTTGCTGTACGGCTGGGTAAATTGTCTGTAGTAGTAGCGCGTCCGATGATTTTTCACCGGTATATACTTTCAGGTAGAACCATTCGCTCCCTACCGAAAACTTGCGCTGAGGTAATTGCTTGCTGGTTTGCTGTAGCCCCGGTAGCGGGCGGGTACGCGTATTGCTGAACGGTATAATCACTTCATGCGTGTAGCTATCGCGCCGATTGGTAAAGGGACACTGATCGGGTTTGGCCAGAAATTCGACCAGGCGGAGCGGGCTGGGGTCACTGCCCGGCGTTGAGGCTGTCAGTAACCGGTGAATCTCTGCCGACAGCAGCGCCAGCGATTCGGGAATGTGCAGGTTGATAAGCAACTCATTATCGCCCTGGGCCAGCAAAAACTGGTCGGGCAGGCCAGCGGCCGTTAGCTGGGCCACTAGCCGTAGCGGATTGTCGGGGGTGAGTTGCCGGGGTGGAAGCTGCCAGGTAGCCCGGCTGACGATTACGTTCTGGTACCGTACGCGGGGCAGGTAAACCTGCGTGCGCAATACGCCCCAGTTCCAGACTACGTTGAGGTGCGCATCCTGTGCCTGAAGATCACACAAGAACCGGTAGATCGGCAGGCCACGGGTAAAGTTATGGGCGGTAGTCTGTCGGGGAATCACACGTTGGTTAAGCCGTTTCGACCGTAGAATGACCTGATTATGCCGTACGGATACCACCAGATCCGATAAGTCGATCTGATGATCGGTATCGGCCGACGAATGACCCATATACGGAATCTCGTAGGGATGAATTGTGGGTCGGGACAGGATATTGCCGGCCCGGTTTTCGGGCAAGTGAACGACTTCCGCAATGATGACGTCGGGCTGTCGAATCGCTTCTTCGGCAGTACAGTTCCGAATGTGCTGGGCCAGCGCCGGATTACCTTCGCCAAACCGGCTTAGTAAATTCACCGCCGACGGGCCCCGGTAGGCGAGCAACGCAAACCGAAAATTGCCCTCGTCAAGGGCTTTGGCCGACGAAGCCAGGAGGGAGCCGAAGGCATAAAACGTATCAGGCATGCCATCCGTCATGGGGCGTTGCTGGGCGATGTAAGCCAGATCGTCGTCGGTCAGTATAATCTCATCGATATCACTGGTGTTGCGTCGGCTGCGGAGTGCCGACGCGTATTTATCCATCACAAACGTTTGCCACCAGTCCCAGGTGGTGGTTTGAGGGGCTGCACCGCTGGCAAAGGTAAGGTCGTCGATGAGGGGCGCGTAGCCAACGCCCAGTGTAGAGCCGGAGCCGTACCCAACCCCTACTTCCTGATCGAGTGCGAGCGTCAGCGGGATTTCCTCGTCTTCGTACCGGTTATAAAACCGCCGTTTGAACTCGTCCAGATCGGGACAGACGTTGGGCTGATTGAGCAGGAGCAATTTCTCCAGACTGCGTTCCAACGGCTGCATGGCTCGCTCGCTCAGTTGCAGGGCCGGGTTGTCGAAATACGAATCGACCTGCATGATGTCAGTCGTAGGCAGACTGATCTGTCGATCGCGCATCCATTGACGAATATGGCTGTACGTTTGCCGCTTGTCCGGCTGCTGTAAGCCGGCGGCTAATTGCTGTAGGGCGATAACTTCTTTTTCCGTGTTGGTCAGCGATGCCAGCCGCTCGGTTAGCCAAGCGAGATAGGGCGGGCCTGTTACGGTTGGTTCAGTATCAAAGATCAGTAGCTGGCTATCGATCAACTGGTCGATGAAGTCGATGGCTTCGTCGGCGTCAGTTTGCAAGTCTGTCAGGCAGGTAGTTAGTTCGCCGATGGTCGCTCCCGTGCGCGCTGTCTGGAGGATGGCCGTCAGGTACTGGTCTGTCTCGACGGCACTGATAAAGTAATTGCGGTGATCGGCTTCCCATTGCTGTTCGACATAGCGTAAGGATGGTCCCGCTGCGTAGATCGACGTATTAGGAAACAGGCGAAGCTGGGTTCTGACGTGGGGAAGGGTGGTCAGCCAGCGCCCAATTACCAGCAGGCAATCCATATCGACGCGGGTGTGCGTACGTGGAGCGGCATTGGCATTAGACCGGAAGCTTGTTTGTTCACCAAACGTTCCGATTGCGCAGCCGGCAAACAGACCATACGGTGTGGCCCGACTGCACATGCGAATCAGGTATTTATGCAAGGTTAGCAGCAGTTTGGGCTGTTCGGGAAGTGTTTCGCCAGCCAGCCAGCGCTGGAAACGTTCGTACAGAGTGGGGGAGGCTACAAACAAGGCTTCCTGCGCCAGTGGGTGTTGGTAGTGTTGCCGGAGGAGGTCTTCGAAGGAATGCGATGTAAGCTGATCGTAAAAACGAGTTAACGTACTGATCGGGAAGGTTGGTTGCCGTAGTACAAAGAAATCATGGCGTTGGATCATGATAAACCAGTAAGGAAGGAGCGTACCAATTTACCGCTTACACAAGGGTAGGCCAACGAAATGATTACTTTTTCGACCAATGACTACCATTGAATGAGGCTCAACGCCAATTGTCAAGTTCGACTAATCAGGGCATTACGATAACGCCCCGAGCAGCAGGATGCTCGGGGCGTTATGTTGTTGAAGACGATTGATCTGTAAATCAAATATATACAGATGTATTTAGTTGTGGCTTGACCTTGTATCCTGAACAGAGCATTGGTAATCAGTCGGAAGTCAATCAGCGTTTCCTCAGCAAATTCTTGATATGATTGTGAGAGAGTTATTTATTTCTGGTTAGCCCTGAAACAGACGAATCATTTAAATCAACGTTGCGTGAGTGTAAGAAGACCACAAGGCCAACCTGATTTGCCGTGATCAATAGTTGTTTTAATAGTGGAGTTAAGGCAAACGATACGTTCTTTTTTCAATGTCAGGCGGGGAGTGGTAGTAGCGGTTACGTTTGTCATGGCTTTACAACGATTAACAGCGTTATGATTAGGGAGGGGATATAGTTTGTGTCGGTTGACGATTCAAATGTAGCGAACCCCATAGGGCTGCTTCAATTACTTTAGACCAATTGCTAAAGAGATTTCGACCAATGCCTGAATTTGATCGACCAGTTTAATACACTTGTACAGACGTGGTCGTTGTTTCCAGTTGCACCGTCAACATGATCGTGTAAGCTTGTTGGTCGGCTGTGGTGTCGAGCGTGTACCGACCCGCATAAAGGGCCTCCAGCCGACGACGCACGTTGGCCAGCCCCACGCCCCCGGACCGGACCTCCGTAGGGGCAGCCGTGAGCTGACGCTGAGGCAGGCTG
>JAKONH010000370.1 GCA_022702045.1 Spirosomataceae bacterium | reverse complement strand
ACCTTTTCCGACCATTTCCCGGTTATGGCCCGCTACATTCTTAAGAAATCGCTGACCCGGACACCAGCGGTATTGGCACAGCGATAAGCAACCGTACGCAGCGCAAACAAATCCGGGGCCAGGTAGATTTAGCTAAGAACAACGACTTGTTTTCTTACCGTAGCTATGCCCCTACTTGTTCTGGTCCGTCACGGCCAATCACAGTTTAATCTGGAAAACCGGTTCACCGGTAATGTCGATACCCCCCTGACCGATCTGGGTCGGCACGAAGCCCGTGAAGCCGGGACACTGCTCAAAAACGATCGGTTTACAATTGGCTTTACGTCGGTGCTGCAACGGGCGATCGACACAATGGCGATTATTTTACACGAAACTGGGCAGACGGAGTTGCCCGTTGAACGCAGTGCTGCGCTGAACGAGCGAATGTACGGCGACTTGCAGGGGACCAATAAAGCCGAAGCTGAAGAGCGGTTTGGTGCTGAACAGGTATTTCGCTGGCGACGCAGCTACGACGAACGCCCCCCTAATGGCGAGAGCCTGCACGATACCGTCGATCGGGTGGTGCCGTACTTCGAACACACCATTCTGCCCCACCTGAACCGTGACGAAGCCGTATTGATTGTTGCCCACGGGAACAGCCTGCGCGCCCTGTTAATGCGGCTGGAAACTATCAGTCCCGACCATATCGAAAAAGTAGAATTGGCAACGGGTGTCCCTCGGCAATACGACTACGACCCGGCGACAGCTGCGTTTCGATTGTTGGGTAAGTAATAGTATGATGATTTAACCAAGTTTGAAAGACTAACTAGCCACGGGCGCATGCCGAACTTGCGCTGACCAGCGCAAATACTCACTCATGTCTGACGGTGGCATTTATCGTAAACCTGGCTACTTAATGTTTTTATTTGTTACTCAAAACTATTTAAGATAAACTGTTTGTTTTTAACGATGAAATGATGAGTATTGTAAGGCCGTAGTCGAAAAGGGCGTGCGCGGTGTGTTACAGATGATTTGGATGTTGTATAAAAGATCGGCTCGGGCAGTAGGCAAGGCTACTGTCGCTGCATTACTGGATCGATCGATCGAGCGCGTTCAGCAACGGGTGTTGATCCGGCAAATTAGCCGCATAGTATGCTGCGTACGGCAGGCGCATAGCCAGCATCCGGCCTGGCTACAACAACAATACGGTACGATTGATGTATACCTTGAAAAGCACCTGTCTGCTGACGATTGGCGCTTCCTCGTAGAACTGCGAAACGCTGAACTGGCTAACGAACTAGCTGTTCAGTCGTGCCCGGCCAACGCACTTTCTGTGTAGCTAGCATAACGCGGTTTATTCGCAGCGGATAAGACTGACCCTCTGACAGAATAACTACTTAACTTACCTATCGGCTAGATCGCCCGTCAATCCTCATTTACTTTTTTATAATACCACGTGTCAGGGTCACGCATACTGACTGACGTATAGGCTGTTCGCTGGCAGGCAACGTTACTACGTGTTTGTTCTTGCGGCCACCGGCGAAAACGCCCCGGTTGCTGGATAAATAAAAAATATACCAGTTGTTTGAATCGAGATCGGGTTTATACCGACGATAGCTATGGCGCCGTTATATTCGGAGCGAATACGTAGCGTCGAACGTAACAGATGAATCTAGTATGCTACTTTTCTGGACCGCTTGTAGCCTGTTATCTGTTATATGAAACAACAAATGAACAACAGTACTCAACAATCTCATGAACGTCAGAAACACTGCTCATATCAGCGCGGGAGCGCAGCCGCTGTTAATTCAAACGTTGCTTAACACGGCTAGCCCGCGGACGGCACAATATCTGGGACATGCCATGCGCACCGATTATACCTGTGGCGTTGTCGTCAGTACGTCGGCCGGTTTTAAAACGATTACTTTGCCAGCTCGCGCGCTTGAGCTAATGGCCGATGGGATTGTTGTCGATCAGGACCGCGATTTCATCCGTCGTCAGTTGGGGCAGGCATAAAGAACAGGCCAGATTGTAACTGAATTCATCCGGTTCTAGTAGGGTATAAACAAAAAAGCCTGGTGCCAATGGTACCAGGCTTTTCGCTTCTATCCACACCATTCACGCCCGAGGGCGTGTTTGATTCTTCAAATTACTGCATCAAAAATTTATCAGAAAAATCTTAACCAGTTTATAACTGGCTAAAAAGAGGGTTCAGGGGCCAAAAAAAGCCTTTTTTTATGCCCGTCTGATAAGAATGTTAATAGGTAATACACACAAATTGAGCTTCATAGACCAACTAATCGTCGGAAAACAAGGCTGGCGCACGTAGTACGAATTTTTTTTGTGCATCTCAGCAGCTAATTGAGCCAACGGTCAGTGAAAGCGCTAAATTTTTCCGGCTGACGATTCCGCATCAGCTGGCTGGTTGGCAGGGAACGGGCTTGGTTCGGGTAGGGTCTGTATGGGCTGCGGGGCGTCGGACGTGTTCAGCTCATGGGCCTGGCGGAGCGCTTCCGTGAGCCAGTCGATAACGATCTTCTGGTACTGTTCACGAACCAGGTCGACGCTGAATTCGGCGCTATCGATGACCAGTACGCCCTTGTGTTTAGGCAGGTAAAGAGTTAGCGAATCAACGAGTTTGATGTAAACGACATCCGCTGAACCGGTCATCCGGCTTATGTCAGCAACAAATCGGCATTGCGCTTTGGCGCGCTGCATCTCCAGGTATAAAGCTCGATCAGACAGCATAGACAGGCAAGGTAGTCGGGCTATCTACGTAAAACCCGACATCCTGGATTTGGGTTAAAAAGCAGGGTTAACGTAAGCTGGTTCATCCAGTTCATGGTTGTCGACGCTTCATCTAAAGCGGTCACAGGACAAATCGTTTCCGCTAGTATCGGTTGTAAACACATGTTGTAGATAGTGATGATAACGCAGTGAGTAACTGGCCAGTTGGTCCATTACTCACTGCGTCTAGTAGCCAGTTAAATGGGCAGTGCTACGAAGATGGCGTGTGTGTCTTACTTGTCCTGCGCCGTTTCGTACGCCTTGTTGTTAGTATCCAGTGGAAACGATGGGTAATCAGCTTTTGCGCAGTCAACGTATCGTTCGCGACCAGATCCAGACCCAGCTGTAACTCGGAGTCGATACCCTGATACTGGGAATAAGCTTGATCCCGCTCAACTGAATTCCGGCCCAGTCCAGGTCAATCTGTTGCCCAAGCCTACCGGCGACAACGATCTTGCCGCCGACGCGGGTGTATAACGTAGCCAGCGGAAGGGTAACGGGCCCGGATGAGCCGACCGCGCATTCGAAGGCAATGTCGACGCCCCGTCCGCCGGTAAAATCCATACCCTTCTGGTAGCCATTGGCTGTTTGCGTGTTTACGACAGCCTCTGCCTCTAAGTCAAGCGCTAGTTACAGCGCATATTCGACAACGTCGGTCACGATGATGTCGGCCCCACTGATCTTCGCCAGTTGCAACTAACCCAGGCCAATCGAATCGGCGCCGATGACCGCAACCTTATCGTTCAGCCGGATACCGCTCAGGTGAATGGTATGCAGACCGAGAACGTATCGAGCCGGGTCGCTTCCTCGAAACTGACATGATCGGGGAGTTTTCAGACTTTTTCGGGCGGGCCGATGCTGTACCTGGCAAAGGCGCTCAACACGGTTTCCATCCGGACGGGGTATAGGTTCGGGCACAGGTTGTATTGCGGCACCTGCGACTGGTGCCGTCGTCCAAGACGGTTTCGATAACCACCCGGTCGCTAAGTTTGACGTTAATCACTTCCGGGCCGACCTCGGCAACCGTACCAGCCATCTCGTGTCCCATGATGTGGTATTCGAATTCGGTCTCTTCTTTTTTCCTGTGGCGCAGGTCGGTGCCGTAGATACCCGCCACCCGGATACGGGCCAGTACCCAGTCGGCCTCGTATCCGGGACGTCTCCCGTCGACTAGTTCAAACTCACCGGCGGCCCTCTTGAGAGCCGCTTTCATGGTTGGGTTCGTACCCATTGCGATGCTAAAAAAAGAACTACGGATAGGCTGAATCAACTCATTCAGCCTGTCTAACCAGTCAGGCCCGATCGGAACCCGGATCGTCGATCGAAATCTAGGGAATGGGTAACTACTGATTTTGTCAGCCGAAACGTCCTTTTCCTAACTCCCGTAGCCCATTTACTGCGATTTACAGCCCACAGTAGTTAGTCAGGAGATGACTTGGCCACCAAGCCGTCGCTACTATGCGACCCGGCCTGGATGGTCGATATCCGTTCATCGACGCCCGCAACATACCCGGTACCTATGCAGCAGGAAACCATTTTTTTGTACGACTGGAAACGCATCTTTTTTGGGGAGACCCCGCCCGAATTTATGCTGGAGATTTTTCTGCGTACGCTGACTATTTACCTGATATTACTCGTCGCTATGCGGCTGTTCGGGAAGCGGCTGACCGGGCAACTGACCATCATTGAAATGTCGATCATGCTGACGATGGGGGCCATACTGGCTCCGGCTATGCAGCTGGCCGACAGGGGGCTGTTATCTGGTGTCGTTGCCCTGGTTTGCGCCCTGATTTTCGAGCGGGGCATTAACTACTGGGGGCTAAAACGCTCCGCTGCCGAGGAATTGATTCAGGGCAAAGAAATCGTGCTGGTCAAAGACGGTATTCTCCAGGTAGCGAATTTGGCTAGTAGCCGTATATCCAGGCCACAGTTACTGAGTACGCTGCGCTCCGAAGGCATCTACAACGTAAGCCAGATTCAGCGCGTTTACCTTGAAGCCTGTGGGCTGTTCAGCATCTATACCACGGAAACAGACAAGTGTGGTTTATCGACGCTGATGGATACTGATGAGGAGGTACACTCCATTCAACAGCTTGATCCTGAACATGTTGCCTGCAAATGCTGTGGTAACACCGTCTCGGTCGATTCCAGTCCGGCAACCTGTTCTGTATGCAACGCAACGGAGTGGGTAGAAGCGTATCGTTAACCAAGCACATGCAACAGAACCAAGCAATTGAACTCAATGACTGGCTCCGCATATTGTTCGGATCCACATCGCCAAACTTCCTGGTCGAGATCGTCTTTCGGGCTTTTTTTATTTATCTGGTCCTGCTGGTATCTATGCGGCTCATGGGAAAACGGATGGCCAATCAGCTACGACGGAATGAAATGGCGGCAATGGTGTCGCTGGCAGCAGCCGTCGGTATTCCGCTGCTGGATTCGAAACGGGGGCTGCTTGCGGCCGTTGTGATCGCGATCGTCATTGTTAGTATTCAGCGGCTTATCGCGCACCTGACGCAGAACAACCCACGGCTGGAAGCCATCACACAGGACGTTCCGACAATTCTGGTGGAGAACGGCGTGCTGCAACTGTCGGGGATACGCCTTACGCTGGTCACGCGAGAGCGGCTGTTTGCGCAGCTACGCTCAAATAGTCTCGAACACCTGGGGCAGGTAAAGCGATTGATTATCGAACCGAATGGGGAGTTCACCCTGATCGAAGCGCCGGAGCCAGTGCCTGGCCTGCCGGTAACGCCAACCTGGGATACCGATTTTACCCCGCTGAAAAGCCAGCCGGCGCGGGAACCTGTCTGTCTGCGCTGTGGGACCGTTAAACCGCATACCGACGGTCAGGCTGAAGTCTGCCTCACCTGTGGTGAGCAGCACTGGGTACCGGCATTGGTTTAGGTGGCGCTGCCCGGCGGGTTACGGCTGTTGGCTGAGAATAAGCTTGGTCGAGTCGTTGATTAGCACGAAGCCTTTGTGTTGCTTACGAACTGTGTAGGTCGACTGGTCGATGGTCAGGCTATCGTTATTGAGCGCCCAGGTAAAGGGAACGTCGGTCGAGAGCATGCCCGTCTGGACGTGGTTCACGCCTTTGCCGTCTTCCATGAAGGTATAGGTGGCCGTCGCATTCCTGTATATTGTCAGCTGTGTGCTGTCGATCGTGCGGGTTGAGTCGAGGTTATACGTTACCTGAAACTGTTTGTTGACGAAATCCAGATCCCGAACGCCGGAACCGCAACCGGTAACCCAGACGAGCGAGAAGAAGGAAAGCGCAGGAAACCAATACCGCATGAGTGAGGTGGTTATGACAGGCCGGCGAGTGCAACGTCGCCGTTGCTGCTGTAGCGACTACGGTGTTTATACCGGGCCCGCCTTAAATAGTTGCCCAATCAACTGCGCAAATTAGGCTGCGGGGATGGGGAGCTTGGCTACGTTCGCTGGCTCATTTCTCTTCTCCATGCAGGGTGTGGCTCTTGACAAGACGTGACTAAAGAGAACAGCTAGTTGATTTTTGGTGTTGGATCAGTGCAAAAGACGGGGGTCAGCAATGTTACAAACCAAGGGATTATTAAACCAGATCAAGCACCACGATAGTCTGCCTATTACGGTGAATCAAAATTGCGCGATTCCACTTCCAGACGCGATCTGGCCAAAACTGCTCCAACCCCACAAACTCGCTTATTATTATCTGGTGTTTGTCGATCAGGGACTGGAGACATTTCAAGTAGACGGGCGATTGGTTACCATCGCTGATAGCCAGGTAATCTTTGGCAAGCCGAACCAGATTTTCGCGCATCCTGCTCCTGACAAAGCCACGCAGCAGTACAAGATTGGCTTCGACGAACAGACGTTGGCGCTGCTTCCACAGACCTACCCGTTTCTAGTTGATCCCTTACAAACAAACATTATTCGGTTCGAGCCGCATGCCAAAGCGCGGGTAAAGGCGGTGCTGGCTATGCTATTTCAACTACTTCATTCGCCGGGAAAACCGACAAAAGCGCACATCATTCTGGCTTATCTTAATGCGTTGCTAACCGAGTTGAATAGTGCGTATTTCGAGCATCAGGAGCAGCCTGCGCCGGCAAACCCCAGGTTGGCGAAATACGTGGCCTTCACACTGATCGTCGAAAAGCAGTTGACCGAGCAGCACGATGTGCACACAATAGCCGAACAGCTGGCGATGACGCCAAACAGTCTCTACGGTGTTGTCAAAGAATTTTCGGGCTTTTCACCCAAGGAATGGATCACCAACCGGCTTATGCAGGAAGCGCAGCGCAGGCTATACTACTCGGCTTCCTCAGTAAAGGAACTGGCGTATGAACTGGGGTTTACCGATCCGGCTTATTTTTCCCGGCTGTTCAGGAAAAGGACGGGCAAAACGATCCGTGACTTTCTGGCTGACGAACACGGTTTGTCCAACAACTGAGGTGATTTGTCCATGTGCGTTAGTTCAGCGCGAGCGACTTTTGCCCCGTACCAAAAGCAACTAAAACCGATGAAATCAGCCTTAGTAACAGGCGCCAACAAAGGCATTGGCTTGGAAGTCGTCAGACAGCTCGCCCAACGTGGGTATTTTGTGTATCTGGGTAGCCGTACCCTGACCAACGGCTTATCTGCCGTCGGGGAACTTCATGCAGACGGGCTACCCAACGTTGCCGCCGTCCAACTGGACGTTACCGATAACGAATCCGTTCGGGCCGCCCGCGCGTTGATTGGCGAAAAAACAGAGGCTCTCGACGTACTCGTCAATAATGCCGGTATTTCGGGAGCCGTACCGCAGTCGGCTTTGGGTACGTCGATCGATCAATTCAAGGCCGTTTACGAGACAAATCTGTTCGGGGTAGTGCGCGTTACACAGGCATTTGTCGATCTACTGAAAAGGGCGCCTGAACCACGCATTGTAAATGTGTCGACGGCTATGGCTTCGCTTAGTCTGGCGGCTGACTCCGCCGGCAGTAACTATGCCAACAAACTGGCCGTCTATCAGTCGAGTAAAGCCGCGCTCAACATGTATACGATCAATCTGGCGTACGAACTGCGCGATACCCCGTTCAAAGTCAACGCGGTGTGCCCCGGCTGGACGCAGACCGATTTTACGGGCCATCAAGGGACAAGCACCCCCCGGCAGGCAGCAGCACGTATTACTACGTATGTACTGATTGATCAGACGGGTCCGAGTGGTCAATTTTTCAGTGAAGAGTATTTCCCCGCCCCAGCAACCTGCCCCTGGTAGCGTCATTCAGTCTGGTTTATCAACTGGCAGTTTCGCCGTCACATTTGTCAGCGCCCAGCATTGGCTAACCGGCCCTGCTGGGCGCTTTATTTTCGCTACTGAATGCTGTACCCACACCAGACTGGCGGCATCGCCATACAGCCAAACTACTATGTTGATGATCTCCGCTGGCCCTTCAAACTGCCCACTAGTGAGTATCGGGAATAGCACGAACCGCCTGATTGAACGGGCTGGATATGATGCTACAAATAGCAACCCTTCATGCTTTAAACATACAGATTTCAGGTAGATGCGCGAACCACTTGCCCGCCTTTACGGATGTTTGGTCAGGTGTAGTCGCAGGTGCTGATCTGCCAGCCGACCGTCCAACTGCAAGCCCGTGCCCTCTCTCGTCAAGCGGCCCCTGAACGGTGTGATGTTCTTGTTCGGGTAACGCCATTTAACCACTAATGAGTCGGTTCCCGGCTGGTAGTAGTACGTACCGATGTAGCGATACCGATAGTCATTAAAGTCGAAGGCAAACTCGTCTTCCAGATCCAGATAAACGCCCGTCAACACACTGTCTTTGGGCGTGCGGGCCACGCGAGCTTGTCCGTCGATCTGCAAACCACTTACCCGATAGCTGCCCGTAAACTGGGGATGCTTGTCCGGAAACGAGTAGATACTCAGCAAAATAGCGGGCAGCAGCAATACCGATAGTTGGATACCTGTTTGGGTGGCCGATGAGAAAGGCAACGGCTTTAGCCCCTGCACGGTGCTCAACAGGAAGGCTTTGATTCGGTCGTAATCAAGGCTGAGTAACGAGAGAACTCCCGTCAGCAGGACTAGCGCGTGGAGCATTACCCAGGTTGGCATCGCATAAAAATAATCCATAGCGATTATGTGCACCAGCATAGGCAGGGCTATCAACAGGGCCAGTAGGCGTGTCCGGGCAAACAGCAGTAAATACGCACTACTTATCTGTAGTCCGGCAATGAACAGCGTAAAGGGGTAGGACCAACGGTAAAACGCCCAGACCAGATTCTCCCCGCTCAGACTGCTGAAGGGCGTATCCAGCAGGCCAAGGGGAACAATCATCTGCAAGTGGAGAATTTTCTGAAAGCCAAACAGCGATAAGTCCAGCGCCAGCCAGTACACGATGCTGTAGGGGAGAAGGCTTATCAGTCGGCCCTCACTGTGCTTCCCGGTCCGGGCCTGCTGCCGATCAATCAGCAGAACAAGCAGACCAGAGAACAGCAGGGCAATCGATACGCCGACGATGATCGGGATGGGTAGCCAGGGAGATAGGTACTTCCTGGCGACGCGATGAACGACAAAGCCGCTTACTAAGCCACTACTTAAAACAAGTCCCAGGTTGCTACCCAGCGACGATGGTTGTCCCGACGGTATGTTGTGTGTATCCATGACGCAACAGTCGGAAGGCTGCTCACGTCGGTCGTTCGAATGGGTACATCGGTACATCTTTCTGGCGTTTTACCGCTTTCAAATAGCTCGACGGTGTCTGGCCAATCTGTTTTTTGAAGGCCGTATTAAACGTGGTCTTCGCACTGAAGCCCACTTCATAGGCAATACCCAGAATACTTAAATGCTGATGATCCGGCGAGCTCATGAGTCGCTGGGCTTCGTCTATCCGATGGCTGTTGATTAGGGTAAAGAAATTGACCCCGTAGCCTTCGTTGATGAGAAACGACAGATCGTTCATGGATAGCGAGAGCCGCTTCGCCAGTTTCGCCAAATCCAGGTCCGTTTCCATGAACACCTTGTCGTGAATCAGCAACAGATCAAGGCGCTCTTTCAGCCGGGCCATTTCGTGGGGTTGTAACCGAACCGGCTTAATTGAGGGCGTTGGCGCATCCTGTTCGGCCAGCAAAACCTGAACGGCCTGTTGATCGGTCTGACTGAAAGCGAACACCTCGGGTTGCCGGATCAGGAAGAAGCTCATCAGGAAGAGACTTCCCAGATAGCCGTAGCTGATGTAGTGATCGAGTCGGTTCTGGGGTACCAATACCTGAACCAGCCAGAGGCTAATCATACCCACGATGGCGATCAGTAAGCCATACAGCCACCGCAACTGGATGTGCTGAATCGTAGCGGCTACCTGCCGGATATGACGCTGATGGCGATTGACCAACCGCCAGGCAATAAGCCAGTAAACGATTAGTTGAAGTTTTAGCCCATACGCTACGAGCAGACCCAAAGCCCGATCGATGGCTGGTGGCAAGCCGACAGAATAAGCAGCCGCCCACGCGCTGCTCCGGTCAGGAACAAAAGAAGGCAGTAGTATCCCTAGGAAGAGCAGGGCCGGCATAAAGTGCCAGCGACTATGAGCCGCTTTCATGGGCTGGGGATGAGTAAAATGCCAGATGCTCAGGTACAGCGCGGGGGCCATGGCAAAGCGGGTCAGTTCGCAGACCGGCACCAGGTACGGGTACTCCTGCGTATACTTACCCAGCCAGACGCAGTGACCGAGCAAGGCAAACCCCACGCAAAGAGCGAACAGGCCGAACCAGCGGATGGCCCGCTGATTGGGTGGCCGTAGACTTACCAGGCAAAGGAAGGCTATCGCAAAGGCCGAACCTGCCGTAAGCGCATTAAGGAGTATATCCGGCATCAGGTAAGAATGAATGTTTTGTTTTTAGGGCTAAAGGCCAAAAACGAGTTCACAATACCCGTTGCCAGACTATCCTTTTGCCACGCTACTGTCATCGCCTGTGCTCGTGTTAGCGTGCAGCAAAGGTAGAATCGCGCCCAGGGCGAGGACAGAACGAAACACAGGATTCCTGGTGCTATACACGGTATTTGGCCCGAAACTGTAGCGGAGAGAGCACTGTATGTTTTTCGAAGAGCCTGCTAAAGTAGATCGAATCGTCGTAACCAGGCTGGTGGCTAATCTCGTGGGCCGTATACTCGGTCCCAATAGGCGTTTGGCTTCCAGCACGTTCCGTAGCTGAATATGGGCCGAGGCTGGATGGTCCGACTGCTGGCGAACGGTGTCATTAACATGGACCGGCGACAGCACAAGGCTCATTGGCCAGTGAAAGTACCAGTGCGAACAGGGCATAAGCCGAACTGGGGATCACTCGCTTCTGGCAACACTTTTCGAGGTATGGCAACCGATTTCAGGTGCTGATCGCCCTAACCAATCCACTACCGTATAGCTATGCCCTGCTAGGTTAAAATTACTTACTAATTGGATAAAATCTATATTTTATTGATTTAAGAATACTTTTCTTTTGTGTCGTTCAACACAAAAGCAATGTTGTTTACCAATCAGCGTAAATGCTGACAGTGTCGCGCGCGCTGTAAATGCCCACCGTAACTGCTAATCAATGGTTTACGATCGACGCTATTCCTTATCGTATGAAAAATGATGACTACTGGTCAGAATCGACTTTCCCGCGCAGACAGGGTGTTTAGCCGTTTGTCTGACGGGTACGACTACGCTTTTTTGTTACTGGCGGTGGGAAGCCTCGCAATCGGATGGGTGCATACCCGCACTAGTAAGGAATTTGAACCAGCTACTATTGACCGAACTGCTACCAACGTGCCCGTCCGCTTTAGCAGCGCTGGTGTAAAGCAGACGGGTCATCAAAAGCTGTTTTGGTGGGTCAGGATATAGTGCCGATTCCGGTTAAATTGCCCGACTAAGTCCAGGTTTTATGCCTGCTAGTCACTAAAAAATGAATGATGGTGGTTAGTCTCAGTCACCGTTTCCTCTTTTCTACGCATGATGAAACAATTCTTTTCCAGTTGCCTGCTTCTTGTATTTGGCACCAGTAATCTGCACGCGCAATCAACGCCGAAGCTCTGGTACGATAAACCGGCCACCCAATGGGTCGAGGCCTTACCACTCGGCAACGGCCGAATTGGCGCGATGATGTTCGGCGGAGTCGAGCAGGAGCTGATTCAGCTCAACGAATCGACGCTCTGGTCGGGTGGCCCCGTTAAAAAAGGAGTCAATCCGCAGGCATCGACCTACCTGCCCGCCATCCGGGCGGCTTTGCTCGACCAGGAAGATTATGCCAGGGCGGACGAGCTGACCAAAAAGCTACAGGGTTTTTACACGGAATCCTACCTGCCGCTGGCGGATCTGATGCTTAGTCAGCGCTTTCCGGCCGGAAAGCCATCGGCTTATTACCGCGACCTGAATATCGCCAATGCCGTCGCCACCACCCGGTTTACCATCGACGGGATCACGTTCAAGCGGGAACTGTTTGCTTCTACTCCAGCCAACGCCCTGGTAATTCGACTCAGCGCCGACAAAGCCCGGCAATTGAGTATGGACATAGCCACCCGCTCGCTCCTGCGGATTCAAAAAACGGCCCAGGGATCGAGCGAACTGGTCATCAACGGGAAAGCCCCGGCCCGCGTCGATCCGAACTATTACAATCCCAAGGGGCGGCAACCGATTGTGTACGACGACACCACCGGCTGCAACGGTATGCGCTTTCAGTATCGCATCAAAGCAGTGGCCAAGGATGGTTCGGTAAAAACCGACACGGCGGGTATCCACATCGACAAAGTCAGCGAGGTCATCCTCTACGTAACAGCCGCGACCAGCTTTAATGGCTTTGATAAATGCCCGAACAAGGATGGGAAGGACGAGAAAAAACTGGCCGCTTCATACATGGCCAGGGCCATTGGTCAACCTTACTCGGCACTACTAAACGCCCACCAGGCAGACTACCATCGTTACTTCGATCGCTGCACGTTTTCCGTCCGGGATACGCTGGCGTCGAACCCAGCTATGTCGCTACCCAGCGATGACCGGTTGAAAGCTTATTCCACGGGCCGCTATGATCCCGGTCTGGAAACGCTGTACTTTCAGTATGGCCGCTATCTGCTGATTTCTTCCTCCCGCCCAGGCCGCAACGGCGTACCGGGGCCGCCCGCCAACCTGCAGGGCATCTGGAACAAGGAGCTACGGGCACCCTGGAGTTCGAACTATACCATCAACATCAACACCGAGATGAATTACTGGCCCGCTGAGGTCACGAATTTGTCGGAGATGCACACCGCTTTGCTCGACTGGATTCCGAATCTGGCCAAGACCGGGCACGTAACGGCCCAGGAATACTACAACGCCAAGGGTTGGGTCGCTCACCACAACTCCGACATCTGGGGGCTCAGCAACGCCGTCGGTGACCG
>JAKONH010000349.1 GCA_022702045.1 Spirosomataceae bacterium | reverse complement strand
AGGTAGTGATGCCCGCGCAAAGAATCGGCGCGGCTACCGAGGGTTCGATGACGTCGGGAATGCGCAGTACGAATTTCTCGCTGACAACCATATTGGTCGAGTAGCCACCGTAGGTATTAAAATCTGATCCGTCTGGTTTCCAGTAGCCGTTGTACGTCGCTGTCCAGCCCACAGGCCCTTCGCAAAATTGCTCTTCACCCTCTTTGCAGGGCGCACAGTGCTGGCACGAATCGACCATACAGCCAACCCCGACAATGTCGCCAACCTTGAATTTGGTCACGTCAATACCCGTCTGTGTCACACGACCGACAACTTCGTGGCCCGGCACACAGGGGTAAAGCGTGTTGCCCCAATCGTTGGCCACCTGATGCAGGTCGGAGTGACATACACCGCAATACAGGACGTCGATCAACACTTCGTCGGCTTTTGGGGGCTGCCGGTCGAAATCCATTTCTTTGAGCGTTTTACCGCCAATCAGTGCGCCCGAAGCACCGTATCCTTTTGTCTTTATGGCCGAAGTCTGCCCAGTTTCTGTTGCAATCATGACGTCGAGTTATAGTTAGAAATTGATTGGGTACAATTCATGTAATAACTCGAAATAAGTCTACCGGTTTTCCAGTCTTAGCGACACACAGGAAAAGTAGCTTACCGGGAATAAATTGACCCGCAACAGCGTAGCCATTGCGGATCAATGGTTAGGCGGCAATGACCGGCTTAGCGCGCTACTTCGATTTTGTATTTCTTGCCTTTCATTTTTTCCTGACTGATTCGGGCGAGCAGGGCGGAGACTTTCGTAGTTTTTACGGCAGCAAAGGACATGAAATCCTGCACGTCGATGCGGCCCAGATCGCCTTTGTCAAGCCCGCCTTTCTGGGAAAAAAAGCCGACGATATCGACTTTGTTGACTTTGTTTTTGCGGCCACCACTGATGTACAGCGTTTGGAAATCGGGCGGAGCAGGCAGCGGGAGTGTACCGCCAGGTAATTTGAATTCAGGTAGCTCCCTGGGCAAGTAATCGGGGTACGGTTCGTCGGAGTGGAGCAGCAGGTAAACCGTACCCGACGCGTGCATCCGGGCTGTTCGGCCGTTTCGATGCACAAACTCCGGCTCTTTGAGCGGCAGGTGATAATGAATGACAAACTTCATTTCGGGGATGTCCAGCCCGCGCGCGCCCAGGTCCGTTGTGATCAGGTAGCGTACGCTGCCATTCCGAAATAGAATCAGGGCGCGTTCCCGGTCGTCCTGTTCCATACCGCCGTGGTAAGCGCGGGCGTAGATACCGCGTTCGCCCAGCAGCGCGCAGGTCCGGTCGACGGCTTCCCGGTGATTGCAGAAAATTAGCGCGGGTTCCGAATCGAGCGTACATAGCAAATCGACCAGACTATTAATCTTGTCTTTTTCCGGTGCCTGAACCACTGCCGTCGTCAGCGAACGGGGCGCAGCTTCGTCGGCTGTAAACGTCAGCGTCGTGGGCGACTGAAGACCGACAAAACCGGGGATACGAATACCGGCTGTGGCCGATACCAGCACCCGCCGTTGGAGATTACGCAATCCATCAATGATGTAGGCCATGTCGTCCTGAAACCCCAGCGTCAGCGACTTGTCGAACTCGTCCAGAATCAGCGTGTGAATGCCATCCAGCACGAACGACCGGCGGTTAATGTGATCGGCGATGCGGCCGGGCGTACCGATTAGCAGCGCCGGCGGGTTACTCAGGTTTTTGATTTCGGTATCGACCGAATGACCACCATAGCAGACATTGACTTTGTAGCCTGTGGCCATCTTCTTCCAGACCTGCTCGATCTGTAGGGCCAGCTCGCGCGACGGTACCAGAATCAGGCATTGTATGGTTGTGCTGTCGGGTATAAGCAACTGAAGGAGTGGTAGTAAAAAGGCGACGGTCTTGCCTGAGCCGGTTGGAGCCACCAGAAACGTATCGGTCGGGCCCGGAATGGCTGTTTGAGCAGCCTCCTGCATCGGATTTAGCGCCGAAATGCCCAGATTGTTCAGTAGTTGGTCTTGTTGTTGCGTTGCGGTCATGCGGCAAAAATACGCCAAATAGCCGGGTACGTCGTCGTTGAGTTGGTCAGGTATCTGGCGTAGGCTGGTTAAAACGTAACGGTGTCTAATTCCCAGGTTTGTGTCCCTCACAGACTTGCAGTGTCTTTACGTCGTGGGAAGGTCTGTAAGAACACTTCAGCAGCGTGCACAAGTCGAATCCGTACGCGGTTAGCCTAGCTATGTATTGAGTAAACTCCCAGGTCTGTGTCGTCACAGACCTGGGAGCAGGAAGTAGTTTTTCCCTGTATTGAGGTGGAGATGCAGACTTATAAGTCATCACAGATCCGTGTAGGTATCTGATAGCGTAGACAGACTAAAACGTGACGGTATCGGGGTTGAGACCTGAGCCGCCGATGTAAGGCAACCGATTGATGGTCTGCATGTCAGCATCGGCCAGCGTGAAGTCCAGCACGTCGAGGTTTTCGCGAATGCGTTCGGGCGTTACCGACTTGGGCAGGGGAAGCGTTCCGTTCTGCAGGCACCAGCGGATACACACCTGTGCCACCGATTTTCCGTAGCTATTGGCAATGCCGGTCAGCGTTTCGTCGCCCAGCATCTTACCCGTACCCAGTGGCGACCAGGCCTGAACCAGTATATCGTGGACCTTGCCGTAATCGACGGTCTCGGTTTGTAGCTGACCGGGGTGGTATTCGATCTGATTGACCATCGGCGCAACGGTCGTTGTTTTGGCCAGCGCGTCGAGGTGATGGGGCAGAAAATTACTGACACCGATCGCCTTGATCCGTCCGTCTTTGTACAGTTTTTCAAACGCCCGCCATGTCTCGGCATTGATCGTTTCCCAGTCGCTGAACTGCTTGGCATTAGCGGGCCAGTGGATCAGATATAGGTCGAGGTAGTCGAGCCCCAGCTTGCGCATCGACTGCTCGAAGCCGTTCAGCGTCGTGTCGTAGCCGCGTTCAGTGTTCCAGAGTTTGGTGGTTATGAACAGTTCAGACCGGTCGATGCCACTGTCGGCAATAGCCTGCCCGATGCTGGCTTCGTTGCCGTAGGCTGCTGCTGTGTCGATATGCCGATAGCCAACCTGAAGCGCCGTTTTGACCGAGTTCAGGGCTGTTTCACCATCCGGTGTTTGCCAGGTGCCGAAACCGATTTGTGGGATGTTAACGCCGTTGCTAAGCGTATACGTAGGGATTGTCGTGGGCATTTGGGCGAGAAGAAAGAGAAAAGATGTGAGAAGAAAGAAATGAGATGCGAGAAGAGGAAAGATGTAGAAGAAAGACAAAGGACGCTATACGGTCTTGATTCTTTCTTCTACATCTTTCCTCCCTGCTACAACGTCTTCATATCGATGACAAACCGGTAGCGAACGTCGCCTTTGAGCATGCGTTCGTAAGCGGTTTCGATGTCTTTCATATCGATCAGCTCGATGTCGGACGTGATGCCGTGTTCGGCGCAATAATCGAGCATTTCCTGTGTTTCGGGTAGTCCGCCGATCATTGAACCGGCCAGGCTCTTACGGCCTGGAATCAGGCTGAAAGCCGCAATCTCAGAAGGGGTTGGTGGTGCACCGACGCAGATGTGTACACCGTTCGTTTTCAGCATGCCCAGGTACATATTGTAGTCGTGAGGAGCCGATACGGAGTCGATGATGAAATCGAAATAACCCTGTACACCCTTGAGCTGCTCCGGGTCTTTGGTCACCACAAACTTGTCTGCACCCAGCCGTTTTGCGTCTTCTTCTTTACCGGGCGACGTGCTTAATACCGTTACTTCGGCGCCGAATGAAGCCGCGAATTTCACGGCCATATGACCCAGGCCGCCCAAACCGAGTACGGCTACTTTGTGGCCTTCGCCAACGTTCCAGTGGCGCAGGGGTGAATACGTCGTGATACCGGCACACAGCAGCGGGGCGACGGCTGCCAGATCGAGCCGTTCATCGACATGCAGTACGAAGGCTTCATCGACGACGATAACGTTGGAGTAACCGCCGTAGGTCGGTGTTTTGTGGTCCTGCTCCAGCCCGTTGTAGGTCTGGGAGTGGCCGTTAAGACAGTACTGTTCCAAGCCGTCTTCACAGTTATCGCAGTGACGGCACGAATCGACCAGACAGCCGACACCCGCCAGATCACCCACCTTGAACTTACTGACGTCGCTACCGACAGCCGTCACCCGGCCGACGATCTCGTGACCGGGTACCATCGGAAAAATCGATCCACCCCATTCGTCGCGGACCTGGTGTAAATCGGAGTGGCAGACACCACAGTATAAAATGTCGAACTGCACGTCGTGCGGACCGGGTTCGCGCCGGTCAAAGGAGAACGGACCCAGTGGCGTCCTGGGATCCTGAGCGGCATAGCCTTTTGCTGTAATCATTAGCTGGTTGGGTATTTATGATGAATCATCTAGTCAACCAGACTTCATGGGTAAGCGTTTAGAACCAGGCGCAGAGAAAAGCCAATGGGCTGACGGTCAGACCGACAAAGTTTCTGACTCAGCAAGCGCTTCAAGCGAACGGTCGCTGAGAATACGTCGACGGTGGTTGAGTCCCCAACTCGCCATTTCTTCGATAATTTTTTCCAAGGTTCGCCCGTAATCGGTCAGCTTATAGGAAACCGTTACGGGTTTTGTGTCGTGTACCGTGCGGATTACTAACTCGTTATCTTCCAATTCTTTCAGAACCTGCGACAGCATCTTGGCGCCAATGCCATCGACGATGCGCTGCAACTCGCCAAAGCGGGATTCGCCCAGAAAGTTAAGCGAACTAATGACGGCAATGCGCCATTTACCGCTAACCAGGTCAAGTGTATCGTAGATAGCGCGCAACTGCTCGTGACAGTGGGGGGTGAATCGAAATTCGTCCGGATTTTTCTGGCTCATGAATTGGGTACTTTCTCAGGGGAAACTACTTTACTTTTGGAAACTACTTTCAAAAGTAAACCAAAGGTAAGTCCTTTGTGTCACTAAATGAAACGACACGTTGCTGATCGGCTGAATGGTTTCGGACCAAAAGCGGGAAAGTATCGTCGTCGTATCGTCAACTACAATAACTACAATTACTATGATTCTTGTAACCGGAGCCACCGGCCAGCTAGGCGGTGCTGTCGTTGATTTTCTCCTGAAGAAAGTAGCCGCCGATCAGGTCGCCGTACTGGTACGCGACGCCAGCAAAGCCGCTGATTTGCACCAAAAAGGTGTTAGTGTGCGGGTAGGCGATTATCACGATTATGCGTCGCTTGTGCAGGCGTTGCAGGGCGTCGACACCGTATTGCTGGTGTCGACAAGCGACCTCAATGATCGAGTGGGTCAGCATCTGAACGTTATCAATGCCGCCAAAGAAGCGGGCGTAACGCGGGTTGCGTATACGGGCGTAACCATGCAGCACCTCGATCAGTCGCCGTTGAAGGATTTCATGGGCGACCATTTCACGACGGAAGAAAACCTGAAGAATTCGGGCCTGAACTACATTTTCCTGCGCGATGGACTGTATAGCGATGTACTTCCCCAATTCTTCGGACCGCACGTGCTGGAAACGGGTATTTTCCTGCCGGCCGGGCAGGGCCGGGTCCCGTTTGCTACCCGGCTGGATATGGCTGAAGCCGCTGCAAATGTTCTGTCGGGCAAGGGCCACGACAATCAGACTTACGAGCTTGTCAACACGGAAAGCTGGTCGATGGCGGATGCAGCCGCTATACTGTCGGAACTGGCGGGTAAGGAGATTGCCTACACCGATGCGCCTAACGACGTATTTACCGAAACGATGAAGAAAGCGGGTGTGCCGGAAGGGGGTATTGGCTTTGTGATCGGCTTCGCCAACGCCATCGGTAACAATGATTTCGACGTGCCCGGTACAATGCTTGAGCAACTACTTGGCCGCAAACCGACATCGCTGAAAGACTACATGCAGGCTACGTATTTCGCTGGCAAGTAATTACTTTCCGCAAAAGAAAACGCCCTGTTGCCTAGCTGGACAGCTAGGCAACAGGGCGTTTCAGCGCCATAAAGCCGGGCTACGGTTTCGCGTAGTCTGTCCAACTTTCGCCAGTGATTTCGGGTTTATGAATAAACAGCTAACAGCGATGAATGCAACTGATTCAACAGAACCAACGGCCAATCATAGCGCCAACCCATACTATTCCCGCACCGATCATAGTCACCTCGACGTGCCAAATCAGGAGTGGAAACAGATATTACCCCGCGATCTCTACGCGGTTGCGCGGGAGCAGGGTACGGAGCGGGCCTTTACCGGTAAATACTGGAATACCGATGAACTCGGCACTTATTATTGCGCTGTGTGCGGCAACAAACTGTTTCGGTCCGACGCCAAGTTTGCCAGCAGTTGTGGGTGGCCCAGCTTTTTCGAAGCCGATCGACCGGACAGCGTGAAATACCATACCGACAATTCGTACGGCATGCGTCGGGTTGAGGTCGTTTGCGGCCGTTGCGACTCGCATCTGGGCCACATTTTCAACGATGGCCCCGCGCCAACCGGTCAGCGCTATTGTATGAATTCAGTCTCGCTCGACTTCGAACCAGATACTGTTGAATAAGTCGACAAGCGTGCAGATGGTATAATTTTGGCACATAGAAAACCGGCCAGTGGGGGTTCAGGCGATACCTCCGCTGGCCGGTTTTTTATGTGCCATCGCTATGAATCGACAACACAGATTGTGGAAACGCGTAGAGAGCAGTGGGAGAGCAGGTTGAGAAGGCGTATTGGAACACGGTTGTTAAGCCAGAGATCGACGAGTTATAATCCGAGAGACTGTTTACAAGCGTAGTTCGGTACCGTTTTTGTCATGGTAGCAGGCCGGGTGGGTGGAGCCATGACAAACAACGCCTGGTTCGACTCCCGAGTAAAATCTCAGACTATTACTACGGATTTTGTAGATAAAAAAAACTTATAATTTATAAGTATATATGTTTAGCGAGATTAGCGTATGTTTACGTTATACTGATTTGATTCTCAGTATGCTAATTATCTAATAGCCAATTTAGACTATTCCGTTTAGCCATGAACCCTACGCGATTTGGTAAAACTGCGAAGCCCCAGCACGTTACCGAAACCACTCAATCGACCACCCCTGCCAGTGCCGCCCTGCCAGCCCGTAGCGCACAGCAATCGCACGTTGCCGCAGCGATGACAAATGGGTTCTGGGCTGCCAAAAAGCGGCTTCCCGACGGGCGGGAGATTCGGTACTGGCAGGGTGAGAAAAACGGGCGAAACACGCGGGCCGCCGGCTGGTACGGGCAGGATTTTGCCGGTGGCTGGGCCGATGCGTCGACGCCATTTCTCAGTGATGCTCCCCTGAACGAAAACGAAGCAGGCGTAGAGTTCATGTCGAGAACAGCCGAGCCGTTTGCGCCTGTTAACAAACTGGCTTTCGTGGAGGAAACGTGGGACTTTACGGCGACTACGGCCGGTAGGGAACGGAGTCGCGGGTCTATCCGCAGTATGCCCCGTGA
>JAKONH010000346.1 GCA_022702045.1 Spirosomataceae bacterium | reverse complement strand
GTAGTGGCGAAGGGGCGGCTCGCCGGCCTTATTTCGATCGCGACGATCAACGGCAACCCCGTGAAAGCGATGCCAACATGACCCGTCTGATGGTAAGCATCGGTCGCCGGGATTATGTACGGCCGGGCGACATCGTGGGTGCCATTGCTGGCGAAGCCAATATTCCGGGTAGCAGCATCGGTAGTATCGATATTTTCGACAAGCACACCTATGTCGACGTACCGAAAGACGTAGCGAACCGTGTCGTTGACGCCATGGAAGGCAATACGATAAAAGGTCGTCGGGTAAACATCGAGGTAGCTCGGTAATAACCTGCACCAACAGTACAAAAAGCCGGAGCGACCCTCCGGCTTTTTTGTGTTCATGAAAGCATAACAATGGATGATCAGGCGAATACGTTCTTTTGCAGAAAATGCACCTGACAGCCGACGTCGATGAAACTAGTCAATCTGCTTCCCTGGCTTAGTCTGGTTGGCGCGGCCCTGTGCCAGACCGCCTGGACGCTTTCGCTCAAACTACTCCGCTGGTCTGACCTCACTACTCCGCAATGGCCGTCGGCTGTGGGGCCACTGCTCGGCTATATCGGCTTCGGTATTGTCAACACCATATTGCTGGCTGTTGCGATGCGGACGATTAGTCTGACAACAACATTTGCTATATGGACCGCCCTCACGCTGGCCTTCATTAAATGCGTCGACGTTATCTGGCTACAGGCGGGCTGGTCGTGGACGGAACTGGCTTTTCTGTTACTAATCGCGATCGGAATTATTGGGCTAAAAGTAGCCGCCCCCTAATCTTCGTAGTAATAGCCGAAAATAATGCCCATCTCGTCGTCGCTCGTCAGCCCGAATGTGACCAGCTTATTCGTCGTGTTGTTGTAAGTAATCTCCGACGTGAGCCCTTCCCCCGCAGCCAGGGCCAGTGGTGTTGTCAGGGAAGTAATATCGGGGTGTTCCCAGTCGGTCGAGGTGTAGACCACCTGCCCATCCCGGCTACCACCTTTGATCCTGACGATGAATTTCTCCCCCAGTTTATGCATGTGGGAAGTCAGTGCCAGAATCTTGCGAGGCTTGTTGAAGGTAAACGATTTTGTTAGCGTCACCCGGCTATTGGCGGGAATGGTCAGGCTGGTATTGCTCAGGTCCAGCGTCTGCACCACGCGGGTCACTTTTGACTTGTCGACGGTAAAAAAGTTGATTTGTGCTTCCCCAGTTAGTATTGAACCCGTCTTGTTGACATAGTGCGAGTTCAGGTCGAGGGAAGCTCCGGCGGGTATTAACAAGGCTGCTCCTTCCGGTAATGTGTAATCGACGTAGGGCGCCTGCGCTCCGGCCAGATACACATGGTTGGACATTGTCAGCGCCGTGGCAAGGTTGAGTGAGTTATCGCTGTTACGCAAATCACGAACCGCGTTGAGCGCCGGCAACTGGCTTTTATTACGGAAGTCATACGCCAGAAAGTGATGGCTTCCGGACCGCATTTTGATCTGGTACCGATTAACGTATACGTCTTGCGTGTTGCCGACCATCCGCCGTGAGAAAAACTCCCGCTCGAAATTAGCTGGCACCTCAAACGGAGCCAGACTCATCTGATAGCCAGTTCCAGCGGCTGGTATGGGTAGTGGCTCCCAGGCTGTCGTCGTGGTTGTGCTACTGGCCAGCAGTTTTACGTCGGCAACATCGCCGGTACGCGGAGCCCCCGCATCGATCCACTGCCGGATAAATTCTACTTGCCCGTCGGGCAACAAACTCCCGCCCAGCGGCATCGGATTGCCATATTGTTTGCCGGCATGGTGACTTGCCACTGTCGTCAGCTTATGATACAGCAAACTCTGAATTGACGAGAAGGCCGTCACTCGTTTTAACCCGTCCGTCTTTGCCAAACTGTTTCTGGAGTCAACGCCAACCAGGTTTGTATACGACTTACCACTGGTCAGCACCAGCCCATGCTGCGCGAAGCTGGCATCCTGTTCCGATGCATGGCATCCCGACGATGCACAGGAGGGCGTCAGTATCTTTTGCTGAATCAGGTCGAACGTTCCGGACGGGGCCGATTCGGGTGCGGGCGTACTATCGTCATCCGCCTTTTTTTGACAGGAGCTATGCAGTAGCGTCAGTGAGAGCATACCGATGAAGAGGCCCAGGCGGGTACATGTCAGCATAATTACGTGTTCGTTATGACGGGGCTAACCGAAAGTATGGATAGTTTCTGTGTCGTGATTTAAAGATAGCCGAACCGCAGGACAAAATCCTGCCGAGGCTGCTCCTGTCGAAAGAATACCAGCCCTACGCCAAACAGATCAATCGTTACACGCACAGCCGGGTGTGCCTGAATGTATGCCCACGCCTGTTCCATTTCGGCCGACCAGTGAATATCATCAAAGACAAACAAGGTTTCGTTGTGCCGATGCAGCAGGCAGGTTTCGAAATAGCGGACAGTGGGTTCGTAGCGGTGATTGGCGTCGAAAAAAAATAGATCGGCTGTGCCAAGTTTCAGCAACGCCGGTGCCAGCGTATCATCGATATTGCCGACGACAATCGATACGTTCAGTAGATCGAGCGAGTCGAACGTAGCTTGTGCCCGTCCGGCCGTTTGTGAACATCCTTCAAAAGTCAAGACCCTGCCACTAACAGGCCGCACTGCTTCGGCCAGATGCGCCGTTGTCAAACCCAGCGATGTACCGAGGTCCACGATTGTCCGGGCGTTCAGGTACTGAATCAATCGAAACAGCAGCCGGGCATAGCGGGGTGATTTCTGGGAGTGTCGGGCCACGTCGCTTACCGTACGCTGCTGCGAGCGGTTTACCTTGGAACCTGCCCCAAGATCGGTAATCTGAATCAGTTCGCGACTCCGACGCAGGGACGCACGAATCCGCCGAATGGCTGTCAACGCCGGGTCCCGTCGATTATCCGGTCGGATAGCATTTGTGTAGAGTGAGAAAACAAAGGGCGAGTGCAGCGAATGCTCGTCCTGAGCGCGGCTGAGATACCGTAGATAAGCAGCAATCATACACAAAGGTACGTGCTATGGGGTCGGAAAAGACACGCCGGTACCGTTGTATATGATTGCGGCCAGAAATGCGGCTTAATTCAGTTTATAAGGAACGACCATCGTAAACTCAGGAATGCCCACCTGAAGCTGTTTCCCGTCGATCACACGCTCGACTAGGTACGTGCCGGCCATTTTACCCATACTGGAGCGCAGGTTACAACCTGATACGTATTCGTGTACTTCACCGGGTTCGAGTACCGGCTGTAGCCCCACTACGCCTTCTCCTTCCACCTCACGGACGGTTCCGTTAGAATCGTAGATCAACCAGCGACGACGCAGTAATTGAATCGTGTATTCACTAGCATTCTCAATCGTGATACGGTAGGTAAAAACATAGTGTGCCTGCAACGGACTGGAGTACTCAGATTGGTACTGAGTCTTTACACTAACTTTGACACCTTCAGTGACGGACGATACCATAAATTTCGTGTCTTTTGGCAACCTTAGAACGAAAAATAAGTTGATAAGTTTTGTTACGCAAGAACCACTCTCAAAAAAATTTTCGAGTCTGGATTTTGGCATTTGTCCTACCCAAACACTTAAAAATCCAGACGCGTTCTGCTTATGAATGTAACTATCGCCGAATCGTGGCAAGCACGGCTTCAACCGGAGTTCAACAAGCCATACTTTGTCCAGCTAGCCGAATTTTTACGACACGAATACAGTACGCAGCGTATTTATCCACCTGGCAAACTAATTTTTAATGCGTTCAACAGCTGTCCGTTCGATGATACTCGGGTGGTAATCCTGGGGCAAGATCCGTACCATGGTGAAGGACAGGCTAATGGATTGGCTTTTTCTGTTGCAGATGGTATTACCAAACCGCCGTCGCTCGTCAATATATTCAAAGAAATTCAGGACGATCTGGGTAAGCCAGTTCCAAAGTCAGGCAACCTGGAACGTTGGGCGAACCAGGGTGTGATGCTGCTCAATTCGACGCTTACTGTTCGGGCCGGGCAGGCAGGGTCGCATCAGGGCAAGGGCTGGGAAACGTTTACCGATACGGTTATTAAACTCATCTCCGACGAGAAGCGAAATGTCGTTTTTATGCTGTGGGGCGCTTATGCCCAGAAAAAAGGGGCCGTTATCGACAGTAAAAAACACCTTGTGCTGAAAGCCAAACATCCATCACCAATGGCGGCTAATTATGGCGGTTGGTTCGGCAGCAAGCACTTCAGTCAGGCCAATGACTACCTTACCAGCAACGGACTACCAGCGATTGACTGGTAGTCTTGAAGGAAGTTAAAACGTTGTAGGGTTATAAAGTTGGCTGATGCGTCGACCAACTTTGTAACCCTACAACGTTTTAATTCTAGAATTAGTCGATAATACGAAACAGGCGATTCCAGCGAATTTTATTCCAGAGATTAGCCGGATTCGGATCAATCGACATCCAGACAAATACGGCTTTACCAACAATGTGGTCTTCGGGTACAAAACCCCAGAAGCGCGAATCCAGCGAATTGTCACGGTTGTCGCCCATCATAAAGTAATAATCCTGCTTAAATGTATATGACGTAATTGGCTTACCGTCGATCGTAATCGACGTTGGCGTCAGTTTTACGTTGTCGTTGTGTTCATACTGCTCAATCACCGGTCCGTACACGGCAATCGTTTCGGCATTAATGGGCGTTGTCGCTCCCTTCTTCGGTACAACCAGCGGACCAAAGTTGTCGTGGTTCCAGTGGAAGGTAGGAGCTCCGTAAATGCTGGGCATTGTCTCGCCCGGTTTGTCGACCAGCGGCTCGATACCTTTTACCCAATCGAAGCTGCGGAATTTTTCGACGACATCGGCAGTCGTATTAATTGTGTAACCAACGAGCGACGTGGCTTTGGTCGAATCATTATACTGCTCCTGGGGCTTCCAATTCTCAGTAGGTTGATTGAGGTCACGGTAGTCGTTGACAATGTCGTATTTACGGAAGAAGTTAGCGTCGAGTACTTCCGACGTCCGAATAAAGTATCGCTGCTCCGAACGGGGTGGCGCGGGCATCACGGTACCGTTGACGTACACGACCCGCTGTTTGATTTCCAGCTTATCGCCCGGAATGCCGATGCACCGTTTGATGTAGTTCGTTTTCAGGTCGGTTGGGTAGTCGATACCATCGTTGAGATAGCGGGGCGGCACGTTGAACACAACGACATCACCATTTTTAACGTGGGTGAAACCCGGCAGCCGGTATGAGGGCAACTGAATCGCTGTGGTGTACGATGGAATATTGGTACCCCAGATTTTTTGGTGCGTCAGCGGTACCTGCAAAGGCGTCTGTGGCGTACGCGTGCCATAGTGTAGCTTGCTGACAAACAAAAAGTCACCCACCATCAGACTGTTCTCCATCGACGGTGTCGGGATGGTGAAGGCTTCCATAAACAGCCACCGGATGAGTGTAGCGGCTACAACGGCAAACAGAATGGAATCAAACCATTCCCGCAGGGGGGATTTTTGGGCTTTGGCCGGGCGACGCTCGGCGCGGGTGGTGTTGGTTACTGACACGTCGGAACAGAGTTATCCGGTTAAGATGGTTGCTTTATCAATAAGCGACCAAGCTTTGTGAACCACTATACCAGCAGTTCACAAAGCGAAATTACGAAGACAACGCGGTTAATGCCTAACCGTCTGTCACTTGCTATGGCTACTTGTCCGATTTAAGCGTCGAGCAGATCGTCCATGCTGAACACCCCCACCCGGCCCTGAAGCCACTCGGCGGCCACTATCGCGCCCAGTGCAAAGCCTTGCCGGCTGTGCGCTACGTGGGCAATTTCAATGCGGTCAACGTCGGAGTCGAAGCGAATAATGTGCGTGCCGGGCACAGTTCCCTCCCGTAGCGACTCGATTGCGATGGCGTCAGTGCTCGTAATCAGGGCCTGTTTGTCGGCAGGTTTTTCTACCCAGCCATTCAGATTCGGCAGGTTTTCGAGTAGCCCCTCGGCCAGGGTAATCGCCGTACCGCTAGGGGCATCTTTCTTCTCCGTATGATGAATCTCCGTCATCGACGCGTGGTACGATGGGTAATTACGCATGAACTTGGCCAGCGCCTTGTTGAGCCGGAAAAACAGGTTGACACCGATGCTGTAGTTCGACGCATAGAAAAACGCGCCTTGCTTTTCCTGACACAACTGCTCGATCTCTGTCCGATGACTCAGCCAACCGGTCGTACCGCACACAACAGGCCACCCCCGCTCCAAGCAGGTTTTGATGTTTTCGACAGCCGATTCAGGTGAGCTAAATTCAATGACGACGTCTACCGAAGCCGCATCGATAGTGGTAAGATCGGCACGGTTGTTTGCGTCAATGCGGGCGGTTATCTGATGGCCACGCTCAACCGCGATCGGTTCGATGGCTTTGCCCATCTTGCCATAGCCAAGAAGCAGTATGTTCATAATCACTATTCGGTTTACGGTTTTCGGTATACAGTATTCTGTTATTGTATTCGGTATAAGACTCTTTATGGGAACACCGTAAACTGTATACCGTAAACCGAATACCGTTATTTAAACGTAAATGCGACACGTACGCCGGGGGCCATCCCGAAGCCGGGCATGGGCAGAACGGCTGGCTGCACGCGCATGGAAATATTATCCGATAAATCGAAAGTTTTCAGATGGGCCGCTACGTTTGCTTCCACAATATTCAGCCCCCACAGCGCAATCGACAGCAGAATATTCAGATCACGATACCGCCGAAACAGGTCGTAGTATGCCTTAGCCGTCGACGTACCGTTTCTATTTCCATCTGTGGAAATGATCTGATTATTGATCACAACACTCGTAACCGGCTGATTGACCGTATATTCCTGTCGGATCGACTCCGGCAATGAAGTGTCTACTCCGGAGTAGTTTATCCCATACAACAACAGTTCGTAACCATTGGCAGCCTGCCGGGCCAGCCCTCTATAGCGCACAAACAGATACCCCATCACGCCAAAACCAGCGTAGATGAATGGTATCTTGTAGTATTGTTTGTTGTAAGCCTGCCCCAGTCCTGGCAGCATCAGCGACCGGAGGGTTGCCTGCCGGGGAATAATTTTTCGGATGGCTGCTTCCTGCTGCGCCGTCACCTGGGTCGTATCGCTGGTGAAAGCCAATGAGTCGCCCTCAGCCCGTTGGGTCGAATCGTTGACCAGTACGCCATTGTCGCGCATACCTGTTGGAATACTGTCGGTATCGATCAACAACGAGTCTTGAACTGGCGCCGGCGTCTTCGCCGGCGTTACGGCCGGTAGCTGTGCCCATGCCAACGCGATACTGTTTACAACAAGCAGTAGGGTCAACCAGGATAATCGAAAAAAATTGTTCAAGACGTTACGCCTGCGAGTTCAACACTTCCAGGATTTTGG
>JAKONH010000342.1 GCA_022702045.1 Spirosomataceae bacterium | reverse complement strand
GATGCGTCCGGAGCGTCTCATCAAGCGTATTGATCAGTCGTTCCCCCGGCACTTCGTCGGCGTCCAGTTGAAAAAGGTAATCGCCCGACGCCGTGTCAATCAACTGATTCTTGAACGTAGCGAAATCACCATTCAGGCGGCTTTGTTTCCAGATCAGTTGCCGACGATAGCGATTGATGACGGCAGTAACCGCTTCGTCAGCAATCGAAACATCCTGAAGCAGGACAACCTCATCCCGGCGGTTTTTGTGTTTCAACAGGAACGAAAGCAGTCGATCCAGTTCGGCCGCTTCATTGCATACGGTCAGTCCATAACTGATTTGGATGCGCCTGTGAAAAAAACGGGTAAGCATGGGCAGATTATCGGTTGATCAGCTGCGTCTCGCGCGACCGTGGATTACGAATTCGGATCCGCATCCCCTGCCGGTGAAACGTCGGATAGAACACACTTACCAATCGTTTCAGCAAACTGCGTGGTTTGTTCAGCCGGTTAACAATCAGCGCAGGCAGGGCTTCCATCCCATCAGCCGATACGTGCCGGGCCTTCACACGGACAACAACATCATTCGTAACCGGCGCGGTCAACCGCTTGAATTTCGCCCGCAAATCGACGCTTGTAAGCGGTTGCTCTTCTCGAATAAACGACTCGATGTCGGCATTGGTATAAATCGTGCGACACCAGGGTTCGACTAAGCGCAGCACATCGGTTGTTGCATCGGGCAGCACAAGGCCAATGTCGTACGAGTGCTTTACCGATCCACTGTTCCGAAAACCCCACTTACGGATAAAGTTCCGAATCGACTGGGCTTCAATCCGTTGTGTACGCTGCTGATACTCGACTGAGAAGCGTGACGTTTTGCTGACGAAATGGTAGCATATCGCGTCGAGCGACACCACCGGCTCCAGCCCTTTCAACCGAAAACGTAACAGCAGATCATCGTCTTCGCAGAACATGGGATTGAACAGCGGATCGAGTCCACCCATGTCGAGCAGCACACGACGGGATACGCTCAGGAAGAAGGATAGCTTATTGCGGTTATCGACCGTTCGGTTTGCCTGCTGATTCGCGCGCTGCTGTTGCTCGGCGAAAACGAAAAAAGCGTCACGCTGAAACGTATCGAGTCCGTCGCCGAAATCACGCACAATTTTGCCCGGCCGCTCATCATCCGCGAAAATGGGCGGTTCTACTGTCGTGTACGATAGCACCCGGTTGTCGGTCTGTAAACGCGCCAATGCTTCCAGAAAGCCTGGTGCCAGCACCATATCGTTGTGGGCGAAGATAACGTAGGCCGACGTAGCTAGCTGTGTCGCCATGTTGTAGGTATCCGACAGTGTTTTCTCGACAGGCTCGTGATAAAAGCGAACGTGTTCGTCGTGCAGCATATCGAGCCATTCGTGCGTTCCGTCGGTACTATTGTAGCTGACGAAAACGATCTCCAGTTGTGGGTAGATCAGCCGCGTCTGTTCGTAAACGTACTGCGTATACACCAGATTATTCTTTACCCCAATCAGCAATGAGAACGTCATCGTGTTCGGTTTGAGTGAGTTAGCCACTACCCTGTAGCAGTAGCCTGCCTGTACCGGTCAGACGCTGTAATCCTATCTATCAAAGATAGTAGTGACAATGGCCCAGACGGCTATACAACCAGCACAATCTTACCGATGTGGTTGCTGCTTTCCATCAGTTGCTGGGCAGCTGCGGCTTCAGATAATGGGAAAGTCCGGTATACCACCGGCTTTAGCTGACCAGTCTTAACCAGCGGCCACACGTTGGCCAACACGTCGGCAATCAGGGCCGCCTTGACTTCATCCGAGCGCGGTTTGAGCATACTCCCGGTCAGCACAACGCGCTTGCTCATCAGCGCCCGGATGTTGATCATACTATCGGCTCCTTTCATGGCATTGATAAACGTCAGCCGCCCATCGGGCCGTAGCAGCCGAATATTTTTGGGTGTGTAATCACCTCCTACCATATCCAGAATCACGTCGATACCATAGGGTTGTAGCACCTGCTCAAAATCCTCAGTTTTGTAATTGACGACCCGCTCGGCACCCAGCTTTTCACAAAACGATTTCTTCTCATCGCTGCCCACCGTCGCGAAGGCTTTCGCGCCAAAGGCAACGACTAATTGGATGGCGGTAATCCCGATACCGCTGCTACCACCGTGCACCAGAAAGTGTTCGCCGGACCGCAGCCGGGCCTGTTGAAATACATTCGACCAAACCGTCAGTACTGTTTCAGGCAGCGAAGCCGCATCCGTCATCGACATACCACCGGGAACAGGTAAACAATGCCGCTCATCGACGACAACGTATTCGGCATAACCCCCGCCCGGCAGCAACGCACAGACCGCGTCGCCTACCTGCCACCGACTGGCGCCCGGCCCGCACCGCTCAACCGTACCCGCCATCTCAAGGCCCGGCACCTGCCCCGACGGATCGGCACCGTATCCGCCCTGCCGCTGCATAATGTCGCTACGATTTAAGCCGGCGGCCGCGACACGAACCAATATTTGCCGATAACCAGGCTCTGGGCGGGGCCGCTCCTGCACCTGCAAAACAGCAGCATCGCCGGGTTGGGTAATAATGATAGCGTTCACAGAATGATCGATTGGTAGAATGATGGAGTGATTGACTGACCGGGATAGTTCGCTCATGAATCAGTTGCCTATTCGGCAATGCTCTATCCCGGTCGACCGTTTACCTAAACCTTACTGGCTGGGTGGCGGTTATCGGTTGAGTAGTTAATTCCACTTTTTTTGATTTAACAGCTCGTATGGCAGCGTCTAGTAAAACGGCCCTCATAACAGGTGGGTCAAAAGGTATCGGCTACGGTGTGGCCGAAGTACTTATCAACCAAGGCATTCGGGTGGCAGTCACCAGCCGATCACAGGAAAGTGCCGATCAGGCAGCAGCAGCACTCAACAAAATTAAAGATGGCTACGCACTCGGTATTCAGGCCGACGTGCGAGACCTGGCGTCGCAGCAGAAAGCCGTCGACACGCTGATTGCAGCGTGGGGCCAACTCGATTATGTTATTGCCAACGCGGGTGTCGGTCATTTTGCGCCCATTCAGGAACTAACGCCGGAGCAGTGGCAGGAAACCATTGACATCAACCTGACAGGTGTTTTTTACACAACCAAAGCGACTGTGGCAGAACTGGCCAAGACGGAAGGCTATTTCATCACGATCGCCAGTCTGGCCGGCGCGAACTTCTTCGAGAAGGGCTCGGCGTACAATGCCAGCAAATTTGGACTGGTTGGCTTTACGCAGGCGATCATGCTCGACCTGCGCAAAGATGGTATCAAAGTATCGACGATTATGCCTGGCTCAGTAGCTACCTATTTCGATGGTAACGAACCGAGCGAGAAAGATGCGTGGAAGATTCAGCCGGAAGACATCGGTCAGATCGTCGCTGACCTGATCAACATGCCAGCACGCACGCTCCCCAGCAAAGTAGAAGTACGTCCATCGCGGCCGGGCAAGTAGTCGGTATATGGTTGCACAGTTTTCGGTATACGGTGCAACTAAAAAGACACCGGGTTTCAACCCGGTGTCTTTTTAGTTGGCAGCCATCATGCAACGAAACGCACCACGGGGGCCACCGTAAGCTGTATACTGAAAACCGTAAACCGAACTTTATTCCCACTCGATCGTTGCCGGTGGCTTCGATGAAATGTCGTATACGACACGGTTCACGCCCTTTACCCGGTTGATGATGTCGTTCGACACGTTGGCCAAAAATTCATACGGCAGGTGCGCCCAGTCGGCAGTCATACCGTCGACACTCGTTACGGCTCGTAATGCAACAACGCGTTCGTACGTACGTTCGTCGCCCATGACACCAACCGACTGTACCGGCAGGAGCATGGCACCAGCCTGCCATACTTTATCGTACAGCCCGTCACGCTTTAACCCATTTATAAATAGCGCGTCGACCTGCTGGAGGATACCTACCTTATCGGGTGTAACGTCGCCAAGAATACGAATGGCCAGACCGGGACCGGGAAACGGGTGACGGCCCAGAATGGCTTCGGGCAAACCAAGTGTACGACCAACGGCCCGCACTTCGTCTTTAAACAGCGTGTTCAGCGGCTCAACGACTTTTAGTTTCATGAAGTCAGGCAAGCCACCTACGTTATGGTGCGATTTGATCGTTGCCGACGGGCCTTTTACCGACACCGACTCGATAACGTCCGGGTAGATAGTCCCCTGACCCAGCCAGGCTACACCTTCAATCTGATGCGCTTCGTGGTCGAATACGTCGATAAATGTTTTGCCGATGGCCTTGCGTTTCGCTTCAGGATCGGTCAGGCCAGCTAGGGCCGTGTAGAACTGGTCTTTTGCATCGACGCCTTTTACGTTTAGTCCCAGCGACTCGTACGACGCCAGTACTTCCGTGAACTCGTCTTTCCGCAAGAGCCCGTTATCGACAAAAACGCAGTACAGGTTTTTACCGATAGCCCGGTGAATGAGCATAGCCGCTACCGACGAGTCGACCCCGCCGGATAGGCCTAACACCACTTTATCGTCGCCGATCTTTTCCTTTAACTGGTCAACCGTCGACTCCACAAACGACTCCGACGTCCAGTCCTGGGCGCAGCCGCAGATGTCAACAACAAAATTTTTCAGCAGTTCTTTTCCCTGTAGCGAGTGTGTCACCTCAGGGTGGAACTGAATACCATAGGTTTCTTCACCTTCGACGTGAAATGCAGCTACACGTACGGAATCAGTCGAGGCAATGACCTTGAACGAATCAGGAATAGTCGTGATCGTATCACCGTGCGACATCCAGACCTGCGAATGCGGATCGATACCCCGCATCAGTGGACTGTCTGACTCAACCGTACCGAGCTTGGCACGGCCGTATTCGCGAATTGACGAGGGTTGTACTTCACCCCCGCTCGTATGCGCCAGTAATTGCGCACCGTAGCAAACACCCAGCAGCGGTAATTTCTGCCGGAATGCCGCCAGATGAAGATTTGGCGCATCATCTTCCCGTACAGACGACGGGCTCCCTGACAGGATTACTCCTTTAACGTCGGGTGAGATAACTGGAATGTTGTTGTAGGGATGGATTTCGCAGTAGACATTGAGTTCGCGCACCCGGCGGGCAATAAGTTGGGTGTACTGCGAACCGAAATCCAGAATCAGAATCTGTTCGGTGGCCATGGATTGGTCTCTAAAATGCA
>JAKONH010000333.1 GCA_022702045.1 Spirosomataceae bacterium | reverse complement strand
GAACTCTTCAACAGCACTGCATACTGACGCGGGTTACTGAGCAGCTCTTTGTAGGCCAATACGCGGAATAGATAGTGGCTGGTTTCGCGGTGCAGCCGGAGCCGGTAATAGTTGGCGTGTTTCTGCTTCGCCATGGTCTTCTGGACGTGGGTGATGCCGGCATTGTAGGCCGCTGCAGCCAGTGTCCAGGAACCCAGTTCACCATACAGCTTATGCAGGTGGTGACAAACCGCGATCGTCGCCTTTTCCAGGTTATAACGCTCATCTTTTTTGCCCGACACGGTCAGCCCCAGTTCGCGGGCTGTGCCGGGCATCAACTGCCAGTAGCCCGACGCGCCCTTGGGCGATACGCAGTCGTTAACAAGCTCGCTTTCAGCAAGTGGCAGAAAGCGGAAATCGCGGGGGATTTTGTACTTGCGCAGGATAGGGTCTATGACCGGAAAGAACTTGGATGCTCGTTGGCGAAGTGAAAATAAACAGGCTTGTTGCGCCCCATATGTCCGAAGGACCTGCACCCAACGCCGGGCGACGCGTGGTTCGCTAACCGGCAATTCTTCACCGCAGAAATAAACGGGAAATGCCCGCTGTGTCGAGTCTGTGACCAGTAAGGCGGGGTTGTCAAGTTCGTTGCCGACCGACTGAATGCGATTGGTGTCCGGCCTGAAAAACGGCCCTGCCATGGCTGGCGTCAGCGACGTGAGCAGCAGTGAAATACTAATTTCCTGAATCAAATCTATGGGTATTTGGTGTAACATATACAGACAGTAAAACCCGTCCTTTCGGGCGGGCCTGGCTGTAATTCAGTAACGAATGTCGTTGATAGTCTGGTATATATCAAGCTATTGAGCCGGGAGTTATCTAACGGTCCCGGTACTACAGTTATACTATAGCTAGCCTTCCTGCTCCATCAAACCCAGAGCGAGGGCTATTTTCGCGTAGTCGTAGCGGCCATTCAGGTAGTCGAAAATGGGCTTTGTCCGGCCCTCTTCCACGCCCACTTCCCGGATGGCTTTTTCTATTTCGCGCCGGTCGATTGGGTCGATCAGCGAAGCTAGATCGATGTCGTAGCCGGAGCGGGCCAATTGCACCAGATGGCTGGCAATCGAGCTGCTTTTGAGGTTTCGTTCAGTCGCAATCTCATCGATGGTAAAGCCTTGATTAAAGAGGTCGAGCGTTTGGAGCTGGGTTGAACCACGGGGCTTTTCACCGGCCTGTACCCGCCCCCGGACGTAGCCCGTAATGACGTTGAGAAACTGCCGGCCGAAGAGCTGCAGCTTCCGTTCGCCAACCCCGCTGACGTTGCGCAGGGCGTCGGGCGTTGTCGGTTTCTGACGGGCCATGTCTTCCAGCGTCGTATCGGTGAAAATGACATAGGGCGGTACGTTCTGCTCGTCGGCAAGTTGCTTGCGCAGGGTACGCAGTTGCTCGAACAATTCGTCGCGATTGACTTCGGTTCTGGTTTTGGGTTTTTCGGCCGGTGCGGGCTTTGGTGCATCGTCGGGCCGGACAAGGTCAATCTTGCGATTGCCTTTTAATACCGGATCGGCCAGAATGCCCCGGCGCAGGGCGTAGTGCTGATCGTACGCCACCTCAATGACGCCGATGTTAATAAGCTGATGAATGTAGTTGCGCCACTCGTCAAACCGAAGGTCGCGACCCGCACCGTAGGTTTTGATCTGATCGTAACCACCCTGCATGACGGCCTGACTCCGGGAGCCGCGCAGAATGTCGATCAGTAAGTTTATCGGAACGCGTTCGCCCGTACGCACCATGGCCGACAAGGCTTTCTGAGCCAGTATTGTGCCGTCAAACGTAACGCGTGGGTCACGGCAAACGTCGCAGTTGCCGCAAGGCTCGGGCAAGTCTTCCGAGAAATAGGAGAGCAGAATCTGCCGCCGGCAGGTGTGGGCATCGGCATATTGCTGCATCCGTTCCAGCTTGGCCAGTTGCAGACCGAGGTTGGCCGGATTGCTCTCAGACAGCATGTCCTTGTACGTCGCTACGTCGGCGAAACTGTAGAATAATACCGTTTGGGCATCGGCCCCATCGCGCCCCGCCCGACCGATCTCCTGGTAGAAGCTCTCGATGTTTTTGGGCATGTTGTAATGAATCACCCAGCGAACGTTCGACTTATCGATGCCCATCCCGAAGGCGATTGTCGCGCACATAATCCGGACATCGTCGCGCAGAAAGGCTTCCTGTGTGCGGGCGCGGTCACCGGGGTCCATTTTTGCGTGGTAGAACGCAGCGTTGAAGCCTTTCTCCTGCAACTTGGCCGCCAGCGATTCCGTCGACTTACGGCTCAAGCAGTAGATGATGCCCGAGGTATCGGGCTTCTGCTGCAACAGCTTGATGATCTGCTGAACGCGATTTTGCCCTGGCATGACCTTCAAGCTCAGGTTGGTCCTATTGAATGACGAGATAAACACTACCGGATCGACCATGCCGAGTCGGGTGGCGATGTCGGCGCGGGTCAGCTTGTCGGCTGTCGCGGTGAGGGCAATGGTCGGTACATTGGGAAATTGCTCCTTCAGTACATGTAGCTGTGTGTATTCTGGGCGGAAGTCATGCCCCCATGAGGAAATACAGTGCGCTTCGTCGATGGCGAAAAGCGAGAGGTTTGCGTGTTTGAGAAATTCGAAAAAAGCTTCGGTCAGCAGTTTTTCAGGGGAAACATACAGCAGTTTGAGCTTTCCCTTCAGGCATTCGTCTTCAATAGCATGCTGCTCGCGGCTGGTTTGCGTGCTGTTGTAGTAAGCGGCCGGAATACCGTTCATGTGCAGCGCACCAACCTGGTCCTTCATCAGGGCAATCAGGGGCGAAACGACAACGGTCAGGCCGGGCAGCATCAGTGCCGGAATCTGAAAACAAACCGATTTGCCCCCGCCCGTCGGCATCAATACTACGGTATCCCGACCGGAAACGATGGAATTGACAATGTCTTCCTGCATAGGCCGGAAGTTGTCGTAACCGTAGTAGCGTTTGAGGTAATCGGCGGGCGTGTTGAGGGTCGTTGTGTCCGACCCTGGTGCGTCGGTGAGCAGCATAGGGCAATCGAATGAATCTATCAAATTTACGAAAAAAGCGCGAGATGCAGGCCCCTTTCTGGTGTGGTCTGCGGCCCAGGTTTAACGGCTAATTAATTGTTATTTGAAAAAAAGGTACAACATTGCCGTCCGCAAATTCTAGTTCTCACCTAATCTACTAAAACGATGAAAATACTTGTTCGATTTCCTCTTTTGCTTGGCTTACTATGCCTTTGTCTGAGTACGTTAGCTCAAACGCCTGCCGCCGGTACCATGTCGGTCAACGACCGTATGGCGAAAGCACGGGCGGCCAAAGCGGCCAAGCGCGATGCGGCCAATGCTACGGCTGCTATGCCGCCGTCGGAAGCGAAGGCGAAGAAAGAAATGAAGATGGACGACGCGTCGGCGAAGAAAGCGGCCAAGGCGGAAACAAAGTCGGCAAAAGAAGGGGCAATGGCCGGTAAAGAGGCTATGAAAGAGGAAAAAGCAACCCCTGCCGACTACAAAGCACCCGTCGACAAGTCGATGAAAGGTCCTGGTGGTGAAGCTGTGATGACTGGCCCGCGGGGTGGTAAATTTTACATCAATAAGAAAGGTAACAAAACGTACCTTCGTGGTCAGAAAGGCTCCTGATTCACGTAATTGGTAGAGCAGGAAGAATGTTGGTTTGCACGGCTTCTTTCCGCACAAAAAAACACCGGGTTTCGCCCGGTGTTTTTTTGTTTGTATTCCAGCTGCAGAAGCGCTTATAACTCGCCTGGGTTCTCCACTTTTCCGTACATGTTCCGACGAAATTCGGCCGAAGCTTTATACGGTGCTTTGCGTGCCCGCTGAATGACGCCTAGCGGACGGTGTGCAGCCAGGCCATGCCATGGGCTGAAGTACATCTTGTCTTCGACAACCGCCACTTTTTCGGCTGCCCATGCATCCTGCGGTTCGATTGTTAGTTTACCCACGGTGAGGTATGGGCTTTCCTCTTCGGGCCATTCCACTGATGCGTCTTCGACCGGCATTTTTTTAATATCCGTCGATAGTTGTACGCCGAATTCCCACTCACCCCCATTGGTGGCAAAAAAATCCTTCAACAGATGGCGAAGGGCATCTTCATCGCTATCAACGTCGATATCCTGCCCTTTCAGCGATGTTAGGTTGGTTGAGACGGGTGTCAGCGCAAATTTGGCCATGTAATCG
>JAKONH010000107.1 GCA_022702045.1 Spirosomataceae bacterium | reverse complement strand
CAAAAAATAAGTTGGCTAATAGACGTATTTGATGGGATACTATTATTATTTTTGGAGAATTAACTAGTCATACGTGAAAAAAACGGTCTCAGTTGGTCTCTGTGTTTTGCTGCTCTGCCATGCACTGGCTTACGTGCTGGTGAGTATCAATACCTGGTATCAGGCTGAGCATGATCTGTCGGAACGGCTACGGGTGTACCGGTCCGTTGATAGTATGGTCGAATTTGACATTCCGCTGGATGATCAGATCGATATAAGGCAGGCGGCCTCAGATGGCTTCACGCACCGTGGCCATTATTACAGTGTTGTCAGTCTGAACGTACAGGGTAATACGTTACACATTACGGGACTAGAGACCGAAAGCCGTTCGTTCTGGAAAAGTGATCTGTTGTCATTTCTGAACGATCACCTCACTAATTCGTCTGAATCGGAGCGAAAGACACACAATTTTCTCAAATTTCTCCTCAAGGAATACTCGCCGACACCCCGGCAGCTGTTCCAATTTCTACCGGCGCTACGTGTACCGACGATACGCATTGCCGACGCTGTATTCGTATTTCTACTCCGGGCCTTGCCAGTCCATTCACCCCCACCTGAGTGCTGAATGATTTTCTGGTTTCTGCACCGTAACTGATGCCGCCAATGAACGGGCGTCTTAGTCGTGCAGTATCGTCTGCAACAGCGGTTTGCTCAGCTGAGCCGTGCTGCTATCATTCATCCAATTCAGCATTTCAAGTATGCATGCACATCTAAAAATGATGGTGTGTGCGGCCCTGTTGCTGCCTGCTGTATGCCAGGCGCAGATGCCGCACGACGCTATCTATATGAATAAAAATGCGGTCTGCGTAGCGGGTTTGTACGGCCACTCGACTTGGAGTCAATACTGGGAAAACTCGTTCAAACGCGAAAACCTGAACATCGGTACGCACACCACGCAGAGTGTAATGGTGATGCCGGCTATCGGTATCTCAAAACGTGTCAACGTTATTCTGAGCCTGCCCTACGTCTGGACGAGCACCAGCGCCGGTAACCTGATGGGCCAACGCGGTGTGCAGGATCTGTCGGCATGGCTCAAAGTGAACGCCTTTCAGCGAGGTGGGTTTTCCGTCCATGCTATCGTCGGCGGCTCTTTACCAATGGGTAACTACGTTCCCGATTTTCAGCCGATGTCTATTGGGATGCAGTGCCGGACACTGACCGGTCGCCTGCTATTAAACTACAAACACCCGGCAACTGGGCTGTACGTTACCACCCACGGTTCGTACGGCTGGCGTAGTAATATCCGTATCGACCGGGATGCTTATCTGGCCGACGACCGGATGTACAACGTTAATCAGGTCAGCGTGCCAAATACATACGATGCTGCGTTGCGTGTTGGTGTGCTACGTCGGCAATGGCAGGCAGAAGCCTTCACTGAGCGGACAGCCTGTCTGTCGGGCGACTACATTCGTCGCAATGACATGCCGTTTCCAACGAATAACGCGAAAGCGACCATCGTTGGCTTCTACGCCAAAGTACAGCCCCGCAACATCGGCGTCAATGCGCGTGTCGGACAGGTTATCGACGGCGTAAATACTGGTCAAAGCACCAGCTACACCGTTGGCCTACTGTATCTATTTAATTGGAAAAAGCCGTAATGAACAATCGCATATACGCTATCCTCGGCAATCTTCTTATCCTGACAGGTGTAGTTGTCGGCGTGACTGGCTGCAGCAAGACGATCGACGAGTCGCAGCCGGTAGCATACTTACCTACCAACCTTGATGAAACGGCAGGCACCTGGAAAACCTACGTATTGACCAGTCCAACCGATGTTACCCTGGCCGCGCCCGCTGCCGCTAATTCAACAACGTACCAGGCGGAACTTGGCGACCTGAAAGCACAGTCGAAAGCACCGACAACGGACCAACAGCAGGCTGTAACCTACTGGGGTGCCGGTGCTGTATACCGCTGGAACGAAATCGCCCGCGAACTATCGGCCCGTTATAATATACCCCCCGCGTCGACGGCCGATGGTAAGTATCCTGTCCCTGATGCCGCGAACCCACTAGCCGATCCGCGGTTTCCCTTTGCAAACCCGCCTTATACATCGCGGGCACTGGCTTACTTGAGCGTAGCCCAGTACGATGCGCTGGTAGCCACCTGGTATTATAAGAAGCAATACAATCGGGCCGCTCCGTCGACGGTAGACACAGGCATCAAGCCTGCGCTGCCCGTAGCCGCTATGTCGTCGTATCCTTCGGAAGATGCCGTAGTCGCTATGGCGTCTTATACGGTGCTGAAAGCGATGTTTCCCGGCGAGGTTTCATACCTGGACGCTAAACTGGCCGAACATCAGAACAGCCGGTTATGGGCCGGCATGAATGTCGCCAGCGATATAAGCGCTGGTGCTAATTTGGGTGGTCAGGTAGCGGCTAAAGTGATGGCCCGTGCCAGAGCGGATGGCATGAGTACGTCTAATAATCAGTCGGTGACGGGTGGTATGATTAAAGACGTGCAAAGCCGTGGCCTGAGTGAAGTATGGGTAAGTCAGGAATCGCCAGCCCGCCCACCGATGCTGCCAAACTATGGCGCTGTGAAAACATGGAATTTCGATCAGGCGACGATGGTGAAAATCCGGCCCGATGCGCCACCGGCGATTGGTAGCCCGGAGTTTACGAAGGCGCTGGATGAGTTGAAAACGATTCAACGGACGCAGACGCGTGAGCAGGCCCGCGTCGCCAATTACTGGGCGGATGGCGTCGGTAGCTACACCCCTCCGGGTCACTGGCACCGCACGGCAGCTAATGCCGCACACGATGCTCGCTACAGTGAGGTACGTATGGCCCGGACGCTGGCGCTGGTCGGAACGGCGTTGATGGATGCCGCTGTCTGCTGCTGGGATACCAAATACTATTACTACTACCCACGCCCACAGCAGTTTGGCCTGAAGACATCGGTTGGCCTGCCCAACTTCCCGGCTTACACATCGGGGCACTCAACATTCTCTGGCGCTGCCGCTATCGTGCTGAGTGGCATATTCCCCGATCAGGCTGACGATTTTATGGCCAAGGCGAACGAGGCATCCGTGTCACGTATGTACGGGTTGATTCACTATCGTTTCGACTGCGAGGTCGGTATGGCCTGTGGAAAAAAGATCGGTTCTTACGCTACGGCACGTGGCAAAGCCGACGGTTCAGGGTTGTAAAACGAGTAATACAATGGTAGACGTCCGCGCTTGCAGAACTATCTGTGGGTGCGGACGTCTGCGTTAGGTACGGCTATAAATTGAGTCGATTACGCCAGTGAACATACGGGATCATGTACCTTTACGTTCCTACTCTGTGCCTATGCAACAACTTATCCGACTTAGTCTGATCCTTATTTACCTATTTCTGCCACGATTTGCATCGGCGCAGGGATTGATGAACGGCTTCATGAAGGGCGATCGAAAAGCCAGTCTGGCCGTTACCTATTCGCAGGAAACGTTCGACACCTACTACCGGGGGACTACACCCTTTCGCGACCCAAACCTAGGTACCGTAACGACTCAGGCCATTAACCTGTATGGCGTATACGGACTAGGTTACGACCTGGATCTGATCGTAACGGCCCCCTACATACGTACCGAAGCCAGTGCTGGGTATCAGCCGAGGCAAGAGGGTTTTCAAGACGTTACGGCCGCCTTACGCTGGGAAGCATTCGACTACAAGCTGGGTAAGGCGCGACTGGCATGGCTGTTTGCGCTGGGGTATACGATGCCCATTCAGAACTATGTTAACGACAACATTCTGGCGCTCGGGCAAGGTTCTAAAAATATTGATGGCCGGACCATGCTGCATTTCAAGTCGGGTTCGTTTTTTGTGACAGGCCAGTTTGGCTACATCCGCCGTGGTCCCGTTACGCTCGACCGGATCGTCAATGTCTACGATCCCAGTCAGGTCAATCCGAACAGCGGTATGAAAGTCAATGTACCTGACGTCACCGAAGCGATCATCCGGACGGGTTTCGCGACGAAACGAGTGTACGTCGACGTGTGGGGGCAGCAACAAACACCCTATGCTGTCGGAACTGACATCGGCCCCGGTATTCCGTTCCCAACCAACGCCATCGGGTTTCGGCGGGTAGGCGGTACCCTGTTCCTGCGGCTCGTTGGACGACTGGGGCTGAATTTCGGCTACAGCACGACGCTCGACGGGCAGAATATCGGTAAATCAACCCGGCTGAACGGGGGCATTATCATCGGCAACTAAGTGTATCCAACCGGAATCCGGGCATGACCTATACATCAATGGTACGCAACCTGTGCCTAAGCCTGCTGTTGGCAGGTGCGGGGTTGACAGGCTGTAAGGAAAATACAATCAGCGAAGGCGTTCTCCCTTATTTTGAACCGTCCACGACCGACCCCGATGGGGGAACCTGGCGAACCGTTCTGTTGTCGTCGGTCAGCACGATCACTGTACCGGCACCAACGGCAATCACATCGGATGCGTATCAAGCGGAATTGACGTCGGTAAAAAACGGGATATTGACTTCGACGCCGGATCAGAATACGGCCGTGAACTATTGGGGGCAGGGGGGCGTGGTGCGCTGGAATCAGATTGCCCGGCAGCTCGTCGCCAAATATAACACGGCACCGGTGTACAACGACGCGACGGGACAGTACCTGACGGTCGATCCCAATGCACCGGTAGCTAGTTTACCGTTTGCCACTCGGCTCTACGCTCTGCTCAGCGCTGCCCAGTACGATGCACTTGTCGTAGCTTGGCGGGCCAAATACCAGTACAACCGGCCTTCGCTGAATCGGCAGAACATCGTTACGCGTGTACCCGTCGCCGATGTACCTTCCTATCCGTCGGAAGGAGCCGCTATTGCCGAAGCATCGGCCCAGATACTAACGTACTTTTTTCCGAACGAAATCAGCTACATCGCAGCTAAAGCGAACGAGCACAAGCAGAGCCAATTGTGGGCGGGTATTAATGTAGCGAGCGATGTAAGAGCGGGTGAAGCTTTAGCTGCTGCGGTAGCGGCTGTTGCCTTAAACCGCGCCCGTACCGATCGGTTCAGTAACAGCACAGACAGCTGGGCGGCTATGAAAGCCAAAGCGCCGTACGACGTTACGTGGGAAAGTCTGGAAATTCCGTCCCGGCTCCCGGTCGTACCCCTGGCGGGCCGCGTCAAAACCTGGTTCGACTCGACGACGGTAGCACGGCTAGCTCCAGCCGCCCCACCACTGACCAACACCACCGCGTTTCAGACGGCATTGGCTGAGGTGCGCGCCACCGCCGATAGCCGAACCCGTGACCAATGGGCCACCGCCGACTACTGGAATGACGGTCTGGCGACCTACACCGTGGCTGGTCATTGGAACCTGATTGCTGAGCAACTTATTCAGGAAGATCGGCAGAATGAACTGCGCTCAGCCCGAACGTATGCGCTGCTCAACCGTGCGCTACATGACGTGACAACGACAGGTTGGCAGGCTAAGTACACTTACTTTGTACCGCGCCCCGCCCAGCTCGACGCAAAGATTAAATCGTCTGTGCTGATGCCGAACAACCCGGCTTATGTCAGTGATCATGCGGCTACGTCCGCAGCGGCCAACACGATACTGACGTACCTGTTTCCGGCCGAAACAATATGGCTGAAGAAACAGAGCGACGACGCCATTATCTCAACGCTCTACGCCGGAACGCAGTATCGGTTTAGCATCGACGCCGGCGTACAGCTTGGTACAGGTATCGGTACACTGGCTACGAATTGGGGTAAGGCTGACGGAGCGAAGTAGGCGTTTTTTGTGATGACACCGGCCACTCGGCCCACGGATCTTCGATTGCCCGCAGCTGCTTACTATTGCTTAACCCCCGTGTCTGTATAATCACCTCAGTACAGGCCAAAGCTACCTCCCAGTTCAGTGTCTTCACCGCGCCACGGTGAAGACGCTGAACTGGGATTTGTACGTATGACATAGATAGCCTCATAGGCGTACTGAGTCAACTTGTGTCTTGTGCTGAAGGGTCCTCACAGACACTACACCGGGCGGTCTAGCCGGCTAACGCATAGGTGTCTGTGAGGACACAAACAAGGGAGACTTATATTGAGAAAGATTACAATGGCTTCGGCTTTTTCGCGAATTGGTAAGCAATGCCCAGGAACGATTGCAGTACGCCGACTTTGAAATCTTTGCGCGAGTAAGGCGCAATCTCCACCGCTACCCGCAGGTTTGGTACGAATGGTACATGTGCCCGCGCGCCAATATGAAGTGAGTACCCTTCCAGAATATCCCGATTGTCGAGTCCATTCAGAAAATTGGCGCGAATGCCCAGGCCCGTGTAATAGTTGATCCGCTCTTTACGAACGACATTGACCATCGGGCAGAAAGTCGTGCTGAGCGAGCCAAAAACGGTGTTGGTTTGAACGCGTGCGTCGACCCAGAACGCGCGATCGGCGTTACTACTAACCGAGACGACATTGTTGAATGGGTAATAAGCGACCGAAGCCTGTCCGAAAGCCGTCAGGCCAACGCTGAGTAAGAGTAGCGTAAGCGTATGTTTCATACCCGCAAAGCAACAACCTTTTTCGGGTTTAAACATAGAGTGAATGGAGCTTTGCACGGAGAAAACAGAGAGCCGTAGCACTGTGTGCGCTGTGTAAGTCTCCATTTTCTCTGTGTTCAAACAACCGTCTTTCGTGGCTGTGTCGTCATGAAATCTTTGAGGTAGAACGGCTCAAACGTAGCCGGATTCTCTACCTGACCGGTCGCAGACAACGACGTTGCCAAGTTACCGATCGTACGCGCCGACGGAACGACGACCTGCTCTGGGAAAATAGCCCGCGCATGCTGGCCCAAAATAGCCTGGCACTTGGCTGCGCCATCTCCGAAGAAAACGACTGGTTGGTGGCTCAACTGGTCCGCAAATGTGTTTTCGTCGATGATTTCGGCTTTTGTTGGTACCCGCTCTTCGCCGGCGGTGTCGTAAAAGGCGCAGTACACTTCCATCCGACGGGCATCAATCATGGGGCAAAGCAGCGTTTCGGCGGAATAAAAACTACGGATTTGCTCAGCCATAGCAGCCAGCGTATTTACGGCAATCAGTGGCCTGTCGAGCGCAAAACACAAGCCTTTAGCCGTTGAAACACCAATACGCAGGCCCGTATACGAACCCGGCCCCATTGCCACAGCAACGGCGTCGAGTTGATTGAGCGTAAAACCTGTTTGCCGGACGACGTCATCGATCAGGCTGGTCAGCATTGCCGATGAGGTTCGTTCGACAAACAATTCGTAACACCCCAACAGCACTCCGTTTTGGTGCAGCGCAACCGAACAAACTGTCGTTGAGGTGTCGATAGAAAGAATGAGCACGGATTATTTCTTTTTCAGAATCGAGTTGTAGCGATTCATGTCTTTAAACAGCGCAAGTGCCGCTTTCAACTCGGTATCGTCGGCAAATGAGGCTTCCTTGATACCTTTCTGCAAATAGTAATGCCCCGCAATCTCTTCGTCGAGCAACGCGCGAACTTCGTTGCGGAACGTCATCAGGTCAGCGTCTTTACTATGCGACATCTTTGTCTTGAGCGACTTTAACTGATCCTGAATCAGGTCGAAGTATTTTTCCTTCTTGGCCGATGCTTCCAGCGTACCCAAGTCCTTCTCAACCTGTGTCGTGTAGTCATACTCTTTGTCGGCAACCCACTTGGTAAAGTCGGCATACTCGGCGTCGGTCAATCGGAATTCTCGGGCGGGTTTGATCGTCGGGTGGTCGTGATGATATTTCACGGCATAGTCGAAGATCAACCCCTTGTTGGTCAAACTCTGAGCGATCGGTGCGGCAAGCTGATTTTCGGTAACGATATCGGGTAGCACACCGCCACCGTCGTACACCGGACGACCCGCTTTGGTCTTAAACGCTGTTTGTAACGAATCGGCAATCTTGCCCACACTACCATCGGGATTGCGGTGACTGTAGTCGATAGCCTGAATACACCGGCCGCTGGGAATGTAGTATTTCGCCGTCGTAATTTTCAGTTTGGTGTTAAACGACAGCTCACGGGTGGTCTGTACCAGCCCTTTGCCATATGTCCGTTGCCCGATCAGCACACCCCGGTCATAATCCTGGATAACACCTGATACGATCTCAGCGGCCGACGCGCTGTGACTATTGGTTAGCACAATGATTGGAACCTCCAGATCCATCGGTGCATTCATGGCCGTATAGGTTTTATTCCACTCGGTCACCTTACCTTTCGTCGTCACTACCTCCGAATCTTTCGGAATAAAAATATTACAGATGTCGATGGCCATGTTGAGTAGCCCACCGGGGTTTTCGCGTACGTCGAGCACCAGCTTTTTCATACCCTTGCTCTTTAGTTCCTGCACCGCCGTTCGTACTTCCCGCGACGCCGTAGCCGTGAAGTCTTTCAGGTCGATGTAGCCCACGTCGTCCGACAGCATGCCGTAGTAAGGTACATTGGTCATCTTGACCACGTCGCGCATCACGGTTACCTCGACCGGGGCCGTAGCTCCGTATCGTTTCACCGACAGTTTTACCGCTGTATTGTTCTGCCCTTTGATAAGCTTACTGGCATCGGCATCTTTTCGGCTTTTCAGCTCGACGCCGTCGATTTTCAGGATTTCGTCGCCGATTTGCAGACCTGACTTCTCGGCGGGTGTACCTTCGTAAATCATCAGCACAATGTTCTTACCCTGCCGCTGACCGATAACCGCCCCGATGCCATTGTAGCGACCGGTGGTCATGGTCATATAATCTTCAATTTCGTCTTCTGCGTAAAAGTTGGTATACGGATCAAGCCCTTTCAGCATCGCATCGATACTGCTTTTCACCATTCGGTTCGGATTGATCTCATCAACGTAGTACATGTTCAGTTCTTTGAACAGCGTCGCGTAGATGTCGAGGTTACGGGCGATTTCAAAGAAGCGGTCGTCGTTCTTAAACGAAAACAAGCCAATACCACCCGCTACGAGCCCGGCTGTGGCGAAAAGCGTTAAACGTTTGCTGAGGTGCATAGGAGGTTTAAGGTTTATTGTTTAAAGTTTAATGTTGGGTGACTTGGCCAATCGTACAAACAACGTTGAACCTTAAACCTCAGACGTTAAACTCGAAACTACAGCTTTCTTAAGGCTAATTTCATACCTTTTTCTATCTCCTCAAACGAAATAATCTGCTTGGCCGTATAAAGCAGGGCGAGGTGGGTGGGCAGGGGGCGGGAGCGGCCCTCGGGGGGGAAGAGCAGATGCTTGTTGAGCCGATACGCTTCACGGACGCGCCGACGGATCAGGTTGCGGTCGACAGCCCGTTTGAACTGCCTTTTGGGAACGGTAATAACGATGGCGGGAAGCGCTTCGGCCGATTCCGGCTCGTTCAGATAGAGAAGCCTAAACGGAAAAAGGTAGAACGTCCCAACGGCCGTACTACCTTTTTTGAAGAGTTCACCCAGAATTTTTTTGCTGCAAAGCCGCTCCGATTTCGTAAAGGTTTGCCGCATATGAATAGGTTGACGTCTGGAGCCCGGCAGGACGCGAAACGACGAACCAGAAACCGGGAATTAAACTTTAAAGCGATCGCCTTTTTTCTCGTCCGATACGGTCAGCTTCCAGCGACCTTTAGCACGACGGCGGGCCAGTACTTGACGGCCGTTGGCGGTTGACATCCGCTCGCGGAAGCCGTGCTTGTTTTTCCGCTTCCGGTTCGATGGTTGGTACGTTCTTTTCATGATCTATCTTGCCTAAAACTCCTGAGTTTCGAAATGAGTCCGCAAAAATAGTAGAA
>JAKONH010000314.1 GCA_022702045.1 Spirosomataceae bacterium | reverse complement strand
TCTTACCAAATTCTTTCGACTTTGATGGTTTTTTCTTTGAATCAGCCAGCTTTTTCTCCAGCTTTTTTATTTCCCGCTCCTTAAGTACCAGTTCGCCCTTTGCTTCCTGCCGCTCCCGTTGAAGTTTATCAATTGATCGTTGTGCGGTCCTGACTTCTTCCTTCAACTGGATGATGTTACCCTGCAACTGATCAATCAGCGCCCATAACTGAAATTCGTTGATTCCATTCGGGTTCATCGTGGTGGGGAATAGAGGCCGGTAACGCATCATAGCGTTGCCGGCCGACAGGTCACTTATTTGCGAATCACGGCACCCAGTTCCCGCTCAAATGCACTCATCAAACGCAGCATTGTTTTGTCAATGCTGGCGTCTGTCAAGGTTTGCAACGGGTCCTGTAGTACGAAGCTGACAGAGTACGCTTTTCGATCGGTACCGAGCGATTCTCCCTCGAACACGTCGAACACGTTGACACCTTGTAGCAACTTGCGCTCGGTCTGATGTGCCAGCCGGTCGATCTGTTCAAACGCGATGCTCTTGTCGAGTACCAGCGACAGGTCGCGCCGGACACTGGGGAAACGGGGTACTTCCTGGTAACGTACCTTCGGGCTGCCCAGTTTCATCAGGTAGTCCCAATCGAAATCCGCGTAGAAAACAGGCTGTTTCAGGTCGGTCAGTTTCGTCAGACGTGGCTGTACAAGCCCCAGACTCACGACCGGTTTTTTATTAACCAAGTATGTCAGGCCGTACTGGAACAACGTCGGATCAGCAGGCTGTGTATCTGTTTTTCGGTCCTGATCGGGGCCGATGCGGAACAGATTCAGAACGCGCTGCACGGCCGCAGCCAGATCGGTGTAGGCAACCGGCTGACTTTTCTGCTGCCAGCTTTCCGCCTGTTGATTGCCCATCATAGTCAGGCTAAGCCGCATACGCTCGGTGTATTTGGTCGTGCCTTCATCGGTTGTCGTCTGGAAGTAAACTTTTCCGAATTCGAACAAACGCAAGTCTTTCTGCCGTCGGTTGAGGTTGTAAGCCAGCGTTTCGAGGGCTGAAAACAACATGCTCTGCCGCATCACCGACAGCTCTTCGCTCAACGGATTGAGCAGCGTAACGTCGGTACCGGGTAAGCTGGCGCGAATGGCTTCGTGGTAAGCCGGGCGCGTCAGAGAGAGGGTCAGAATCTCGAAAAAACCACCCGCTGTCAGTTGCTGGCCGACCCGGTTTTGCCACTGATTAACGTCGTTCTTCGGAAACTCCGTCAGCGATTCAGCCGATAGATTCGTCGACAGCGGAATGTTGTCGAGACCGTAGATGCGCAGAATCTCTTCAATCACATCAGCTTCGCGCGTCACGTCGACCCGGTAGGGGGGCACCACGGCCGTAAAGCCATCCGTCGTTTCGTCAGCCTGCTCAATGTCCAGCGCTGTGAGTATACGCTTTATCTCGTCGTGCGCAATCCGAAGCCCAATCAGCCGGTCGATGTTACGGTAGCGTACCGACACCCGGAACGGCTCCACCGGACTCGGGTACAGATCGGTTATGTTGGACGTGATTTGACCACCGGCGACTTCCTGAATCAGCAACGCGGCTCGTTTCAGGGCGAAAACCGGCATATTTGGGTCAGTACCCCGCTCAAAGCGGAACGATGCGTCGGTTTTAAGCCGGTGGTGCTGCGCCGTTTTGCGCACTGACTGTGCCGAGAAGTACGCCGACTCCAGGAAGATGCGTGTGGTCTGCGCCGTAACGCCCGATTCCTTGCCACCGAATACGCCCGCGATGCACATCGGCCCTTCGGCGTTACAGATCATCAGGTCGGTATCGGTCAGGCTGCGCTCGGTGCCGTCGAGGGTGACGAAAGGCGTACCGGCTGGCAACGTTTTCACGATCACCTGATTACCCATGATCTTATCGGCGTCGAAGGCATGCAGGGGTTGACCCAAATCGTGACAAACGAAGTTGGTAATGTCGACAACGTTGTTGATCGGGTTGATACCGATGGTCCGCAGTCGCTGTTTGAGCCAGTCGGGCGATTCGCCGACAGTCAGGTTGCTGATGGTTAGACCGGCGTAGCGAGGACATGCGTCGACGTTCTCGACGCGGACATCCAGCGTAAAGTCAGTACTGTCGACAGTGAAAGCGCTAATGTCGGGTAGCCGCAACGGCCGGTTCAACACCGCGTGGAGGTCGCGGGCGGTACCCAAGTGCGAAGCCGCATCGATACGGTTCGGCGTCAGGCCGATGATAATCTGATAGTCGGCTTCGAGGTTAAAATAGCGGGCGGCTGGGGTGCCGTTTGGCAGCGGGGTGTCGAGCACCAGGATACCTGCGTGCGACTGACCGAGTCCGATTTCGTCTTCGGCACAAAGCATGCCTTCCGACGCGGCTCCGCGAATCTTTGCTTTCTTGATCGTAAACGGCTCGCCACCCGCAGGGTAAAGCGTAGCCCCTACTTTCGCCACGATAACTTTCTGACCAGTAGCCACGTTAGGCGCGCCACAGACAATCGACAACGGCGCTGCATCGCCCGCGTCGACGGTGGTCAGGCTGAGTGCATCCGCATCAGGGTGTTTGGTACAGGTCAGTACTTCGCCCACGACCAGCCCGTCGAGCCCACCCGGCACAGCGTCGAATCGCTCGACACCTTCGACTTCGAGCCCCGTTCCGGTCAGTCGTTTGCCAACTTCCTCGGGCGACTCGGGTAAATCAATGAACGTTTGTAACCATTTATAGGAAATCTCCATACGGCGGCATTGCGATAAAAATGCAAAGGTAAGGAGAAGAGCAGACCAGCGAAAGGAAGAACGCAGAAAGCGACGTACTCATTCGTATCAAAGTCGTCGGATCGTTGGTTTCGGGCAGAGCACAGGGTACGGTTCGCTCATCAGTACTGTTCTGGTCGCAGCTGTACAGCTCGTCGTTACGTTTACCGTGTATTTACCCGCTTTCAGGTTGGTCAGATCCTTCGTTGTCGCGCCATTTGACCAGGTGTACTGGTAGGGTGGCAATCCGCCACTAGCTGTCAGCGTAATCTGTCCGTCCCTATCGCCGAAGCAGCTTGGGGGCGTCGCCGTTGTTGACAGCGTTGGCGGGGCGTAGGCTGTAACCGTCTGGCTGGTTGCGGTCGTACAGGCGTTGGCACTGGTGAGTACAACGCGCAGGGTTCCCGATGCCGCCGTCCAGTTAACCACTGCCGTCGTACTGGTGGGTGTCCCGCCACCGACAATCGTGCCGCCGGTAACGGACCAGGTGTATGTCCCGGCGGTACTGCTGACGGAGTAGGGACGTGACAATCCCTGACAGGCCGTCGCCGACGCGTCAATGAGTGAGATGGTAGGCGTGTCACCGTTGACCAGTACAGACGTGGTATCCTGACACCCGGCGGCATCTGTTACCGTTAGCCTGAAGCGGCCCGTGCTGGTCGTTGATATAACGGGCGTTGTCAACAACTGCTGATCTGCCGTAATCCACCGGTACGTGTACGGACCACCTGTGTTACTCGCCGTAGCTGTTAGGGAGACCGCACCCGTCGGCCGGCACACAACCGGATTGCTAGGGGTAATGGCCGGTCTGATCGTATTGGTGCTGTTGACGAATTCCAGACAGACCGTGCCGGTAGCACCCAGTTCGTTGGTCACCGATATGCGAACCGTATCGCGGCCACAGTTGGGGGCATTGCTGCGCATCGTGTACAACAGCTGCGTCTGGTCAGTGGGGTCAACGCTGATCGATCCAGTCAGCGTACCACCTGCTACGTTGCGGATCGAGTTGATCGTACCGCAACTGCTTAGTTGTAGCTTGTGTGATCGCTGCTGACCGGGCATTACCTGCGCAGCCCGATAAAAACTGGTTGGCTGACCAGTTGCCGGACTAAGTACATCGACTGGCGCATCGTAACCCGAATAGTACGCAAAATTACCGGTAGCGCTCGACCCGCTGATAACGCCAACGTGGAAGCGTTGGTCGGCAGTCATCACGTTGGCCTGGTTGAACGGAAGGGCCGTCGATGCTGTGAAGCTCACAACCGAGTAGGTTATACCCCCAACAACCACATTGTCGCGTACGCTGCCCCGGGTCGTGTACGACTGATTGTTAAACGTCAAACTGGCGAGTGCTGCTGTTGGTACGACAACCAATGCCTGCTCGACGGTGCTGCCGACGTCGCGAAAGAAGTCGGTGCGGAGATTTCCCGTGCAGCCGTTGATCGCGGGCAGAATGCTCATGCCAAATTCGTTGTTGAACACCGACGAGACTTGAAACGCGTAGAACCGTTTGTTGCCGGTCAACTGAAAGGCGCGGTTGACGGCTCTGTCCGTGAGATTGTACGTAAACACCTGACCGGCGTCGAGGGTAGCTGTCGTCAGCGACGTGGGTTGGGCAGTGGCTGAAGCAGGACCGGTAATTGTGACGAACGTCGCTTTTTCAATGGCGATGACCACCACATAGTCGGAATTGCTGGTCGTGTTTTGCCCGTGAACCGCCACATACTGCTGACCCATTAGTCGGGCGGGGACCATCTGATCGAAACCCGCATCGCGGTTACCACTGTAGGGTTGGTAGGTATGTTCCGACCCGGCGTTGACCGCGATGGGTTTGTCGGAGGTGACGAGCAAGCCAGATATGGACACGTTGCTGGACGTTGAGGACGACAGGGCAGGCGATGCGACCATGTATGTCTCACCCGCATTGAGCGAGACAGTAAAGGAAGAGGGATTGGCAACGTCAGCCAACGGAACCGGGCTACGAATCGTGACGCGCGTGCTGTTCTCGGTTGCCATGATGCTGACGAAATGGCGCTGATCAACGGCATTCGCCGTTGCCGATAGACGCGTTTGGCTGGCGGCATAAAACGCGTACCCGAGCGCAGCCTTACCTTTAAGCGATATGTTATCCTGGTTATTAGCGGGCGTCAGCCGATACGTGGCCTGAATGGGTTCGTCCGACTGGAGGATAAGCCCTTTATTTCGCTCCTTCGTGTTCGGTGAATTCGACATAACCACCGTCAGGGGTAGGGTCAGGCTCGTCGAGGTTGCCGACGTCAGTACGACCTGCTGACTAAACGAACCATCCGGGGTTCTGATAGTAACGATGTCGTTGGCCGATCGGGTTGCCAGAATCAAATCCTGCGATCCGTAGACGAGCGCATTGGCCGTTGTGGGGTTACCATAAATCGGGGGCAGGTAATAGATGTTGGGCTGTGT